>JAAYBP010000040.1 GCA_012730075.1 Acidimicrobiales bacterium
CCGCCTTCGCCGCGCCGTACGCGGCCGTGCCGGGGGAGGGCCGCATCCCCGACAGGCTGGCGACGTTGACGATCGAGCCGCGCTCCATCACCCGGCGCGCGGCGTGGGCGACGTGCAGCGCGGCCATGAGGTTGAGCTCGACGATCCGCGTGCTGAAGCGGGCCGAGGCGTCGGCGGCCGCGACGGAGGGCGATCCGCCGGCGTTGTTCACCACCGTGTCGACTCGGCCGTGCTCGGCGCGCACCGCGTCGAGCAGGGCGTCGACCGCCTCGGGGTCGCGCACGTCGGCCGTCGCGAAGGACGTGCCCGGCGGCTGATCGCCGGGCTCGGTGCGGCCGACGGCCACGACGTGGGCGCCCGCCTCCACGAGGGCGCTCGTGATGCCGCGCCCGACGCCCCGCGCGCCGCCGGTCACCACGGCCACCTGGCCGGAGAGGTCGATGCTGAGCGCCACGGGTCCTCCGAACTACGGTCGGTCGCCAGGATCTGACGGACCATCAGAAAGTAGTCGGATGCCCACCAGCCACACGGTCGACGACTCGGGCATCGCCGAGATCGTCATGGACAACCCGCCGGTGAACGCGCTCGACGTCGCCGGTTGGTTCGACCTCGCCGACCGCCTGACCGCGCTGGGCCGCGACCCGCTGGTCCGCTGCGTCGTGCTGCGCGCCGAGGGCCGCGGGTTCAACGCGGGCGTCGACATCAAGGAGATGCAGGCGACCGAGGGCTTCGACGCGCTGATCGGTGCCAACCGGGGCTGCGCCGCCGCCTTCGCCGCCGTCTACGAGTGCGAGGTGCCGGTCGTCGCCGCGGTGCACGGCTACTGCCTCGGCGGCGGCATCGGCCTGGTCGGCAACGCGGACGTGATCGTCGCGAGCGAGGACGCGACCTTCGGCCTCCCCGAGGTCGACCGAGGTGCGCTGGGCGCCGCGACCCACCTCTCGCGCCTCGTCCCCCAGCACCGGGCGCGGGCGATGGTGTACACCGCCGAGTCGATCACCGCGGAGGAGATGGCCCGCTACGGGTCGATCCACGCCGTCGTACCCCGGGACGGGCTGCGCGACGCGGCGATGGAGATCGCGGCCAGGATCGCCGCCAAGTCGCCGACGGTCATGCGGGCGGCCAAGGCGTCGCTCAACGGCATCGACCTCTGGGACGTCCGCCGCTCCTACCGCTACGAGCAGGGATTCACGTTCGAGCTGAACCTGTCCGGCGTGGCCGACGAGCACCGCGACGCCTTCGTCGAGAAGCGCGACACGGACGTCGCCCGGTGAGCCCCGCCGTCGCCCCCGCCCCCTCCAAGCGGATGTCGGCCGACGACGTCGCCGCCCGCCTGAGGTCCGGGATGACCGTCGGCATCGGCGGGTGGGGGAGCCGCCGCAAGCCGATGACGCTGATCCGCGCCCTGCTCCGCACCGACGTCACCGACCTCCACGTCGTCAGCTACGGCGGCCCCGAGGTCGGGATCCTCGCCGCCGCCGGGCGCCTCCGGCACCTGACCTTCGCGTTCGTGTCGCCCGACGTCCCCAACCCGATCACCGGCGGCAGCGTCCCGGGCCTCGACCCGCACTTCCGGTCCGCCCGGCAGGCCGGTGCGTTCAGCGCCACCGAGCTCGACGAGGGGATGATGCTGCTCGGGCTCCAGGCGGCCGCGTGGCGGGTCCCGTTCCTCCCGACGCGGGTCGGGCTCGGATCCGACGTCACCCGCCTCGACCCGAACCTGCGCACCGTCCGCTCACCGTACCCCGGCCCCGACGGCGGCGAGGGCGAGGAGCTGATCGCCCAGCCCGCCATCGCCCTCGACGCCGCCCTCGTGCACCTCGACGTGGGCGACGAGCGCGGCAACGCCGCCTTCACCGGCGCCGACCCCTACTTCGACGACCTGATGCTGGAGGCGGCGGCCGAGGGCTACGTGTCGGTCGAGCGCATCGTCCCCACCGAGGACCTGGTCGACGCGGCCGGCGACGTCACCCGCCTGCGGGTCGGTCGCCTGTTCACCACCGGCATCGTCGAGGCGCCGGGCGGGGCGGCGCCCACCGAGTGCCCGCCCGCCTACGGGCGCGACGACGACTGGCAGTCCGCCTGGTTCAAGACGACGAAGGACCCCGAGGCGCGCGACGCCATGCTCGAGGAGTGGATCCGTGGTTGACCCCGTCCGCCGGGCCGACGTGTGCGTCGCGGCCGTCGCCGACTGCTTCTCGGGCGACGGCGGGATCCTCGCCAACCCGATCGGCGTGATCCCGATGATCGGCGGCCGCCTCGCCCGGGCCGCCTTCGAGCCGGCGCTGATGATGACCGACGGCGAGGCGACCCTGATCGCCAACGCCGCCGCGACGGTGCCCGCCGACGAGCGGGTGGTCGAGACGTACAACCCGTACCGCCGCATGTTCGACGTCGTGTGGAGCGGGCGGCGCCACGTGATGATGGGCGCCAGCCAGATCGACCGCCACGGCAACCAGAACATCGCCGCCCTCGGGCCCGACCCGCAGCGGCCCAAGGTCCAGCTCCTCGGGCTCCGCGGCGCCCCGGGCAACACGATCCACGACACCACCAGCTACTGGGTGCCCCGGCACTCGCCGCAGGTGTTCGTCGCCGCCGTCGACGTCGTGTGTGGCGTCGGCTACGACCGTGCCGCCGAGCTGGGTCCCGTCGCCGCCCGCGACCACGAGATCCGCCGCGTCGTCAGCGACCTCGGCGTGTTCGACTTCGAGTCGGCCGACCACACGATGCGAATCCGCTCCCTGCATCCCGGCGTCGACCTCGACGCGGTCGTGGCGGCCACCGGGTTCGACCTCGTCGTCCCCGACGACGTGCCGACCAGCCGCGAGCCGACCCCCGAGGAGCTCGCCCTGCTCGACGAGGTGATCGACCCCGACGGCACCCGCTACCGCGAGGTCCCCGACCCCGCCTGACCTCCGGCGGTCCGATCGGTTTCGCCGCGGGGGGTTCAAGATCCGGCGCGATCGGCCGATGGGGCGGGCGTGTCCCTCCTCACCCGCAAGCGCTCGGCGTCGTCCAATGCAGCGGCGAACGTCCCCCCGCCCCTGACGATCCGCCGCCTCCGCCCCGGTGACGACGCCGTCCTCGCCTACCTGAGCCAGGAGAACGCCCGGTTCGGCACCCTGGAGGAGCGCCAGCCGCTGACGCCGCTCCCGCCCGGCGAGTCGGCCGCCTTCCTCGCCGACGATCGGACCGCGACGTTCGTGGCGTTCTCCGGCGACGAGCCGGTGGGCTTCTGCTACGCCTGCGAGCTGTACCGGCGCCACACGATGCTGCGGCACCTCTGCATCTACGAGCTGGGCGTGTCCGAGCGGCACCGCAACCAGGGCATCGGCCAGGCCCTCCTCGACGCCGTCGCCGACCACGCCCGCAGCCAGGGCATCTCGCAGGGCTTCGTGATCACCAACGGCCGCAACCCCGCGGCGACCCAGCTCTACGAGTCGGTCGGGGGCGTGCGCACCGCCGACGACGACGTGGTGTTCGCCTTCTCCTGGGTGACGGACTGACCGGCCTCCTGGGTCGTCGGACCGACCGGTCCCCTGGGCGGCCGACCGACCGGCCCCCGGCGCGTCGGTCCGACCGGTCCTCTGGCCGGACGACCGGTGTCCGCATCGCCGGCGGACCGATGCCGGCGTCGGCCCTCGGCCCACCCGCCGTGATCTGACGCACCGTCAGGTCCGCGCCTACCGTCGGCGCCCATGGCCGACGCCCTCGCCACCCGCGCCTGCGACCTGCTCGGCTGTCGGTACCCGATCGTCCAGACCGGCATGGGCTGGGTCTCGGGCGCCAACCTGACCGCGGCCACGAGCGCGGCCGGCGGATTCGGGATCCTCGCCGCGGTCACCATGGACCGCACCCAGATGGAGCGGGCGGTCCGCACGGTGCAGGAGGCCACCGACGCGCCCTTCGGTGTGAACCTCCGGCCCGACCAGCCCGACCTCGACGAACGGGTGCGATTCCTCGCCGATGCCGGGGTCCGCCTCGCCTCCTTCGCGGGCGCGCCGAGCGAGGCGACGATCGGCCGCCTGCACGAGGCGGGCGTCCTCGTCATGCCCACCGTCGGAGCCCGCCGCCACGCCGAGAAGATGCTCGGCTGGGGTGTCGACGCGGTGATCGCCCAGGGGGGTGAGGGCGGTGGCCACACCGGACCGGTGCCCACCAGCCTGCTGCTGCCCGCGGTGGTCGATGCGGTCGGCGCCGAGATCCCGGTGCTCGGCGCGGGCGGCTTCCACGACGGGCGCGGCCTCGTCGCCGCGCTCGCCTACGGGGCCGACGGCGTCGCCATGGGCACCCGCTTCCTGCTCAGCGCCGAGAGCCGCGTGCCCGACGAGGTCAAGGCCCGCTACTTCGCCGCGTCGGTCACCGACACCGTGGTCACCGAGGCCCTCGACGGGGCGCCCCAGCGCGTGATCCGCACGCCGCTGGTCGAGCGGCTGGTCGGCTCGGGCCTGGTCACCCGCCTTCCGCGGGCGGTCGGGAGCGCGCTGGCCTTCCGCCGCCACACCGGCACCTCCACCCG
>JAAYBP010000315.1 GCA_012730075.1 Acidimicrobiales bacterium
CCCAGCCCGGCCAGCTCGGCCTCGAGGATGCCGAGGCCGTTGCGGAGGGTCCGGCGGAACTGACCCTCCTCGCGGTCGAGCACGTCGGCGATCAGGTCGGCGCTGGCCCGGACCTCGGGGTAGGCGTCGCCCATGACGGTGGCGACCTCGGCCGCCAGCGGCGCGGTGATCGGCTTCTCGACGCCGAGCAGGTACGCGAACCGCACGGCCCGGCGGATGATGCGCCGCAGCACGTAGCCCCGGTCGCCGTTGGACGGGACGACCCCGTCGGCGATCAGGAACGTCATGGTGCGGGCGTGGTCGGCGAGCAGCCGCAGGGCGACGTCGCCCTCGTCGCTCCCGCCGAGGCGGGTGCCGGTGAGGCGCTCGGCGGCGTCGACCATGCGGCTGACCGAGTCGGCCGCGTAGAGCGAGTGGTTGCCCTGGAGCACGCCGAGCATCCGCTCGAAGCCGGCGCCGGTGTCGACGTTCTTCGACGGCAGGTCGGTGAGGCTGCGGTCGGCTCCCCGGTAGTACTGCGTGAAGACCAGGTTCCAGAACTCGACGAAGCGGTGCTCGGCCTCCGGGTTGGCCGGCCCGCCGTCGGGGCCGAGCCCGGGACCGAAGTCGAAGAACAGCTCGGAGCAGGGACCACAGGGCCCGACCTCGCCCATCTCCCAGAAGTTGTCCTCGTCGAGCCGCTGGATGCGCTCGACCGGGACGCCCACGGCGTCGGCCCAGATGTCGTGGGCGTCGTCGTCGGTGGTGTGGACGGTGACCCAGATGCGGTCGCCGTCGAGGCCGAGCTCCTCGGTGACGAACTCCCATGCCCACGGGATGGCCTCGGCCTTGAAGTAGTCGCCGAAGCTGAAGTTGCCGAGCATCTCGAAGAAGGAGAGGTGGCGCGGCGACCGGCCGATGGCGTCGAGGTCCTGGTGCTTGCCCTCGAGGCGGACGCACTTCTGCACCGAGGCGGCCCGCGGCGGGTCGTACGGCACCGGCTCCTCGCCGAGGAAGAACGGGACGAACTGCATCATCCCCGAGTTGGTGAACATCGGGGCCGAAGGGTGGTGCGGGATCAGCCCGGCCGAGGGCACGGCGGTGTGCCCCCGTTCGGTGAAGAACCGGGTCCAGGTCCGGCGCAGCTCGTCGGCGTCCATAGGTCCGCTCAGACTACCGAGCGGCCCCGTCGGGCCGGTCACCGGTTGGGGTCACGGGTTGGGGTCACCGGTTGGGGTCACCGGTCGGGGTCACCGGTCGGGGTCACCGGTCGGGGTCGACCGCGCAGGGGTCGACGCCCTTGAGGGCGAGGGTTCGGCCGACCGCCTCGTCGACGCGGGCCTCGGTGAGGCGGCCGTCGGCCACCGCCGCCGCGAGGGCGTCGACGAGGGCCGGCACGTCGGCGTCGGCGAACAGCACCATGTCGACCCCCGCGACGAGGGCCCGGGTGGCCGCCTGCGCCGGGGTCATGCGGTCGGTGATCGACGCCATGCCGGACAGGTCGTCGGTCATGACGACCCCGTCGAACCCGTAGTCGTCACGGAG
>JAAYBP010000041.1 GCA_012730075.1 Acidimicrobiales bacterium
GGGGCGGTGCCGCCCGACGCGATCGTCGAGCGCCTCGTCCCGGCGCTCGACGCCGCCGGGCGCACGACCCTCGTGCTGGTCGACGACGCGGAGACCGTCGACCCCGACGGCCAGGCGATGCCCGCCGTGCTGGCCCGTCCCGACGTGGTCGCGGTCGTGGCCGGGCGGGGCGACGTCCTGCGGGGCCTCTACACCCACTGGAGCCGGGCGGTGCGCCAGTCCCGGGCGGGAGTGCTCCTGCGTCCCGACGTCGACCTCGACGGCGACCTGCTGTCGCTGCGCCTGCCCCGCCGCTCGACCACCGCCATCGGCCCCGGCCGGGGCTATGTGTGCATCGGCGGGGAGACCGACCTCCTCCAGGTCGCCCAGCTCGACGACCTGCCCTGAGCAGGGCCCGGGTGACTCGTCGGTGATCGAGGTTTATCGATATGCATGAAGGGTACGCAGGTCCCGGCTCCGGCGACCGCCGGAGATGAACCGGAGACATGGAGAGACCCCGAGATGAGCGAGCTTCCCACCCTGACCACCCACACCGCCGCCACCGCGTCGGCCACCATGGGCACGATCATCAACGGCGAGCTGGCCGAGCAGATCAGCAACCTGATCGCCCAGGGCAACCTCCTCGAGGACCCCGCCGTGTGGGACGGCGTCCACGCCGCCACCTTCCGGGGCTCGTGGCCCAACACCCGCACCCAGCTCAACGAGGCGGTCGAGCAGCTCGGCGTCCTGCGCACCAACATCGAGCGCATCCGCACCGACATCGTCACCGCGGGCGGCGGCGCCGTCTGACCGATCCCGCGGGCGGGCACCGCGGCCGCCCGGGGCGGCGGTAGGGTCGCTCGGCGTCGTCGTCGAGCGAAGAGGTGGCCGTGGCCCGCCGGATCATCGTTTCGGGCAACTGCCAGATCGGGGGCATCAGCGCCGCCCTCGCCGGGATGCTCCCCGACGACGAGGTCGAGCCGGTGCCCCACATCCCGGGCGATCCCGGGTCGGAGGCCCGCCACCGCGACGCGGTCGCCGGGGCCGACGTGTGGGTCACCAACGTGTCGCCGACGGTCCAGCGAACCGTCGGCGACGCCGCGCCCAGTGCCCCGTCGCCGCTGTACCTGCCCGACGTGCGCTTCTTCGGGTTCCACCCCGACATCGTCCACGTGCAGTTCCGCGACGGTGGCATCCTCCAGACCGGGGCGGCGGGGCCGTACAACTCCACCATCGTCCTCGCCGGTTGGCGGCTGGGCCTGTCCGAGGACGAGATCCTCGCCCGGTTCGACGACGCGACCGGCCGCGCCCTCGGTCACGACCGCTCCTGGACCACGCACCTGGTCGAGCTGAAGCGGCGGGTCGACCTGAGCGACCTCGACTGGGCCGAGGTCTACCTGCCGCTCGCCCGCGGTACGGCGTTCATGCTCACCGACAACCATCCCCGGGTCGACGCCCTGATCCACCTCGCCCGCCTCGCCGCCGGGCGCCTCGGCGCCGATCCCGAGCGGGTCGCGTTCCCGTGGGAGCAGGTCGTGCCCGACGGCCTGCTGGCCACGTCGGAGGTCTGGCCCGTCTACCCGGTCGTCGCCGCCCCGCTCGGCCTCGACGGAGGGTTCGTGTGGCGCACCGGGTCCGGGCAGCTGCTCGGGCTGGAGGAGTTCGTGCGCCGATCGCTGGAGACCTACCGGATCGTCGACCCCGACTCGCTCGATGCGCCCGAGCTCGACGACCCGCGCCTCGTCGCCGCCCTGCGGGGTCGCCGCCCGGCGGGAGCCTCCGCGTGAGCCACCCGTACCGTGGCCTGCCCGACCACCACTTCTGGAACCGCGCCGTCACGTGGGTGCCCCCGGCGGGCGTCGACCCCGTCGTGGCGGCGCCGTACACGATCGGGACCGACGACCCGGTGGCCACCATGGGGAGCTGCTTCGCGCAGCACCTGGCCCGTCACCTCCAGCGGTCGGGTCTCGACTACTTCGTCGCCGAGGCCCCACCCGACGGCATGAGCCCCGCCGACGCCGAGGTCCGCCAGTACGGCCTGTTCTCGGCCCGCTACGGCAACGTCTACACCGTCGCCCAGGCGGTGCAGCTCTTCCGCCGGGCCTACGGCGACCTGGTGCCCGCCGAGGGGCCGTGGCGGCGCGACGACGGGGCGCTCGTCGACCCGTTCCGGCCCCTCGTCGAGCCCGACGGCTTCGCCGACGCGGGCGCGCTCGCGGCGTCGCGCGAGGTCCACCTGGCCGCCACCCGACGGGTGTTCGAGGAGTGCTCGGTGTTCGTGTTCACGCTCGGGCTCACCGAGGCGTGGCGGTCGACCGCCGACGGCACCGTGCTCGCCGCCGCGCCCGGGGCGGCCGGCGACCCGGTCGATCCCACCGGCTACGAGTTCGTCAACTTCGGCGTCGACGAGGTGCGGGCCGGGCTCGTCGAGCTGGTCGACCTCGTCCGGTCGGTCAACCCCGACGTGCGGGTGCTGCTCACCGTCTCGCCGGTGCCGCTGATCGCCACCTACGAGCCGCGGCACGTCCTGGTGTCGACCGTCGCCAGCAAGTCGGTGCTGCGCGTCGCCGCCGACGAGGCCGCCCGGCTCGACGGCGTCGACTACTTCCCGTCCTACGAGATCATCGCCAGCGCCACCGCCGACCGCGACTACTTCGAGCCCGATCGTCGCGAGGTCAGCCCCAAGGGCGTCGCCCACGTGATGCGCTGCTTCGGCCGCCACTTCATCCACGGCGGCGACGACCCCGACGCGATCACCGCGCCCCCTCCCCCGTCGCCGTCGCAGTCGCAGTCCCGCGACGTCGTCTGCGACGAGGAGGTCATCCTCGGCGCCGTCCAGGCCAGCGCCGCGCCCCCGCCCCGAACCGGCGCGTGAACCCCGCCGCCGACGGCGGCGGACCCGCGCCACTTCGGAACGCGACGCGAACCGGCGCGTGGTTCCCGCCGCCGA
>JAAYBP010000316.1 GCA_012730075.1 Acidimicrobiales bacterium
GCCACCGACCGGCCCGACGTCGTCGGCCTCCAGGAGGTCCACGAGCACGACCTGCCCGTGCTGCGGCGGCTCCTCGCGCGCGAGCACGGCCTCGGCTACGAGGTCGCCTTCGGCCCCGCCCTCACCCTCGAGGGCATGGGCGCGGTCGCCCGGCGCCAGCAGCTTCGGGCGGCGGGGTCGTTCGACGAGGCCCACTACGCCGACCGGCGTTCCGCCTACGGCGTGGCCGTGCTGTCGCTCGCGCCGATCCGCCAGGTGCTGCGCCACCGCCTGCCCGGCCCGGGCGAGCCGCGGGTGGCGGTGGTGGCCGTGACCCGCATGGGGCCGTGGCCGGTGCGGGTCGTCGTCACCCACGTCAGCACCGCCCGGGTGGGCGCCGGCCGGCCCGGTCCGCTCGTCCGCGACGTGCAGACCCGTCGCGTGCTCGCCCTCGCCGCGTCCCACCCGGCGCCGGTCGTGGTCCTCGCCGACCTCAACCAGGATCCGCCGACGCTCGCCGCCAACGTCGAGGCGGCCGGCGTCCGCGATCGCCTCGCGCTGGTGAGCGACCCCGACGATCCCACCCTGGGCGGTCACACGATCGACTTCGTCCTGGCCTCGCCGACGCTCCCGGTCGTCGGCCGCAAGGTCGGCCACCGGGGCGTGTCCGACCACCGCCCGGTCACCGTCGCCTTCGCGCCCGACCGCCGCGACTGATCCGGCGGCGGGGGCGCCGCGGACGCGGGGTTAGGTTGCCGGGGTGCGCTGTGACGTGGTGGCCGTGGGCACCGAGCTGCTGCTCGGGCAGATCGTCGACACGAACTCGTCCTGGATCGGTGAGCAGCTCGCCCTCGCCGGGATCGACTCGCTCCGCCAGGTCAAGGTCGGCGACAACCTCGATCGCATCGTCCGGGAGCTGGGCGACGCCCTCGACCGGGCCGACGCGGTCGTGGTGTGCGGCGGGCTCGGACCCACCCAGGACGACATCACCCGCGACGCGATCGCCCGGGTGATGGGCGTCGACCTGGAGCTCGACGACGAGGTCGCGGCGCGCATCGAGTCGATGTTCCGGGGTCGCGATCGACGGATGCCGATGAGCAACTTCCGCCAGGCCGAGGTGCCCGTGGGGGCGACCGCGATCGCCGACCCCCAGCCGGGCACCGCGCCGGGGCTGATCTGCCCGGTCTCCTGGCCCGGTCCCGACGGCGATCCGGTCGACAAGGTCGTGTACGCCGTGCCAGGCGTCCCCTACGAGATGCAGGCGATCATGACCGGGGCGATCCTGCCGGACCTGCGGCGGCGGGCCGGCGTCGATGCCGTGATCCGCAGCCGCACGCTGCGCACCTGGGGCGAGAGCGAGTCGGGGCTCGGCGAGCGGCTGGCCGACCGCATCGACGCCCTCGACCGCATCGTGGCCGAGGGGTCGCCCGCGGTCACGATCGCGTTCCTGGCGTCCGGGGTGGAGGGCCTCAAGGTGCGGCTGACCGCCAAGGCCCCCGCCGACGCCGACGCCGAGGCGATGCTCGTCGCCGAGGAGGCCGAGGTCCGCACGGTGCTCGGCGACGAGCTGGTCTTCGGCGTCGACGACGACACGATGGAGAGCGTCGTGGTCGACCTGCTGCGGGATCAGGGGCTCACCCTCGGCCTGGCCGAGTCGCTCACCGGCGGGCTCGCCTCGGCGCGCGTGACCGACGTGCCCGGGGCGTCCGACGTGCTCCGCGGCGCGGTCGTGTCGTACGCGTCCGACGTGAAGTTCGACGTCCTCGGCGTCGAGCCGGGGCCGGTCGTGTCGGCCCTCGCCGCGGAGCAGATGGCCTCCGGCGCCCGCCGGGTGCTCGACGCCGACGTGGGCCTGTCGTTCACCGGCGTCGCCGGTCCGACCGGGCAGGAGGGACACGAGCCCGGCACCGTCTTCGTCGGCCTCGACCTGGCGGGCGAGGTCATGTCCGTCCAGCTCCGACTGCCGGGCGATCGACCCCGGGTCCGGCAGTTCGCGGTCATCTCCGGGTTCGGTCTGCTCCGGTCCCGTCTTCGCGCCCGCGCCGCCTCCTGACTGTCGCGCCGTTCAGACGGCGGTGGCGACCATGACGATCGACGCGAGGGCACCGGCCATCGTCGAGGCGACGGCGTTGCCGGCCCGATCGGCGAAGTGGGCCCCGATCAGGTCCTCGGGGGTGAGCGACCCCGGCCCCGGCGGGGTCAGCCCGACCTCGGCGACCGCCGCGACGCGGTCCTCGTCGAGGTCGATCCGGAAGCCGGCATCGACCAGCATCTCGGCGTAGCGGTCGCGAGGCACGACGAACGACGACGTCTCGTCGTCCGCCCACGGCAGGGGATAGATCAGCTCGGCGTCGCCGACCCGCATCTGCTCGAACACGCCGAAGCGGCCGCCCGGTTCGAGCACCCGGCGGACCTCGGCGAACACCCCCGCCTTGTCGGGGACGTTCATGCCGACGTGCACGAACATCGCCCGGTCGAAGGCGGCGTCGGGGAACGGCAGCGCGGTGCCCGAGCCGACGTCGAACGTCACCCGGTCGTCGAGCCCGACCCGCCGGGTCAGGGCGCGGGCCAGCTCGACCAGCTCGGGGGTCAGGTCGACGCCCGACACGCGGCACCCGTGACGGTGCGCGGCGAGGCGGGCCGGTCCGCCGGCGCCCGACCCGACGTCGACCACGCGCGAGTCCGGGGTGAGGTCGAGCACGTCGAGCAGGTGCTCGGTCGCGGGCCTGCCCCCGGCGTGGAGCTGGTCGAGGC
>JAAYBP010000317.1 GCA_012730075.1 Acidimicrobiales bacterium
AACAACCTCGCCGCGGACCCCGGATGGAGCGCTCAGACCCGGAGTACCTCCCCGGCGCGGGCGAACCGCACGACCAGCACGGCGGTGACGACGGCCGCGGCCAGCGTCGCCAGGGCCAGCCCCACCGTGACGGGCTCGGGCAGGGGTGACCACGCGACCATCCCGCGCGCGGACTTCACCAGGGACGCGTCGGGCTCGGCCCAGAAGGCGACGAGGGCGGCGCGCGTGGCATCGAGCTGAAGGACCGACGCCCCTGCCAGCATCGACGGCGCGGCCCACCGTCCGGCCAGGCGGGTCGATCCGACGCCCACGACGACGGCGAGCGGGACCAGCGCGGCGAAGAGGTAGCGACCCTGGATCTGCGCTGCGACCTCGTTGTGGAGGTAGTAGCCGTACGCCGACAGGAACACCGCGACGGCGAGCAGCGGGACGACCGAGGCGAACCCGAGCAGGCGGAGGCGGGCGACGCGGGATCGCCCGAGCCGGCCGACGCGGCCGGGCGCGAGAGCGACGAGGACGGTCACGATCACCACGACGGTGGCGGTGACCACCAGCACCGGACTGAGCGGGGCCTCGTAGCTGCCCATGTTGCCCCAGAAGCGATGGGTGAACGTCGGCACGAACCTCCGGATGTAGGCGAACGGTGGTGGCCACAGGTCGGCCGGCCCGGCGCTCCGCCAGTCGAGAATGGTCGGCATCAACTCGCCGTGGCGGACGAGGTTCCGCGCCCACCAGAACGACCCGACGCCCAGGGTCGTACCGAGGGCGATCGTCCCCGCCCGGACCACCCGGGCCGGCCGGACCTCCCCGCCCGAGGCGGTGGCGGTCCCCGGACGTAGTGCGGCGACCGCGTACACCACGCCGATCCAGGGCAGGAACGCGAACGCGGGTGCCTTGGTCCACAGGGCGAGGCCGGCGACGACGCCGACCGCGAGCGCGGTGCGGGTGCGGTCGTCGCCCCTGACGACGCCGGCAAGCAGTACGGCGAGCACGGCGCCGAGCAGGACCAGCAGGTTGTCGTTGTTGGGCGACGCCCCGATGTGGAACAACTGCGGTACGGCCAGCGGGAAGAGCGCGGCGGTCAACGCGGCGTCGGGCCCGACGCCGAGACGTCGGGCGGCGGTGAAGGCGAGCAGGGGGAGGGCGACCACGAGCGCGGCGTTCGTCCAGCCCCATGCCAGGAAGGTCCGTTCGATGGGCTGGTCCCCGATCGTCTGGTCGATCAGGGCCCCGACCGGCGCCAAGGCCACGTAGTACAGGGGAGGGTGCTGGGCGAGCTGGTTGTGGTACGGCCACGGTTCGCGGCCACCGAGTTGCTCGTACGTCGGCCGGTCGCTCCGGCGAGGGGCGGCCGAGCTCGTCAACCAGCGCGACCCGCTGAGGCTGGAGACGCCGGGCCGGTAGGCGAAGACGACCGACACGTCGCCGGTGTCGGGCCGGAACTCGTCGTATTCGGGGTACCCACGACCATCGGCGACGTGGCGGAGCAGGGAGACGTGGCCCGGCGCGTCAGGGCCGATGCCGATCGGGGTGAGCACCGACCACGACACGAGGAGCGCCGCGAACA
>JAAYBP010000318.1 GCA_012730075.1 Acidimicrobiales bacterium
CCACCCCTGATGGTCGCGGCGACCAGCCGGCCCGTTCGGCCACCGAGGCGGGGGATCTCGCCGCCGGTGCGCGGCACCCAGCCGGCTCGTCCGAGATCCCGACCGAACGCGGGGTGGTAGAGGGCGCGGTTCAGCTTGGCGTCCTCGGGGAGGGTCGCGACGAGGTCGACGACGTCCCCGAACAGGAACGGCGACGCCGTCGGCCGGGCGCGGAAGTTCGAGATGAAGTAGCCGTAGGAGCGGATCCGGGTCAGTGGCCAGGTGCGGTCTACGGCTGCGTAGGACCGATCGTCGACCGCCGGGCCGAGCAGTTCGTGAAGGTGGGCGTGGCGGGCCTCGGCGCGGGCGTCGGCGGCCGCGCTCGACGGGTGCGACGGCAGCGGCGCCCGGGTGGGCGGTGGCGCGGGGCGCTCGGGCCCGACCCGGACGCCGGCCAGCGTGCGTTGGACGATCGGCTGGTAGTGGCCCTTCAGCAGCGCGTCGGCGCCGTAGCCGTCGATGACCAGGTCGCCGTCGTCGGGGCCGATCAGACCGAGCGAGTGCGCGTGCCAGAGGTCGTGCCCGGGTCCGACGAGGTCCTGCCACTCCGCGATGTGGGCGAGGTAGTGGTCGGGACGGCGGAGACGCAGGTCGATGTCGAGCCCCATGGCGCGACCCACGGCCGACGCGAGGCGCCACTCGCGGTTGCGGCGGCTCAGGAAGATCACCCCGGAGACGGATCCCTCGGGAGGCGCGGCCCGAAGGGCCAGGTCGGCCACGGTCCGCGAGTCCTCGCCCGCCGACACCAGGACGATCGTCCGCGGGTGACGGGCGACCAGCGTGGCCAGGTGCGCGGCGACCCGGTCGCGGAGCCGGGCTGCGACCTCGTCGAGGTGCGGTGCCGGCCCTACGCGGCGTCGATGCCACCAGTGGTAGGTACCCGCGGTCGAGCGGTCGGTCAGGTCCCACGCATCCACCGACGAAGGGCCCTGGGCGCGCAGCGTCTCGTACATCGTGTACGGCGGGGTCACCGACCCGAGGTGCACGAACTCGAGCGCGGAGACCGGATCGGGCTGCTCCGCGTCGAGCAACCGCGCCACGTCGGCGACATCGGTGCCGACCGCGAGGGCCGCGCCGTCGGCGGTGCGCCCGCCGGCCACCGGGACGGCACCGAGGTGGTCGGTGACGGTCCACGCCCGCGTCCCCTCGACCACGACGGCGGCGTAGTGCCCGACCAGCGTGAGGGGTTCGGCCTGCAGCGCCTTCCCGGGGTCGGCGACCGACAGCAGGGACACCGCCTCGGGATCGGTGAGCAGCCCGGCCACGACCATCGTCCGCGGTCCCGCCGCGGTCACCTGCAACCGGGTCGCGGGCCCCCGTACCCAGATCTCCCCACCGGATCCGACGTCGGGCAGGCGGCGGTAGCCCAGCGCATCCGGCGTGGTCCGGAGGCGATCGCCGGCCACGAGCAGCCAATCCGGCGCCGGGTGCCCACCGGCGCCGCTCGCGGCCGGTGCGTCGTGGTTACTGGTCAATCCGAGACTCCTGACCCCTTGGCCCCCGGCCATTGTGACATCGGGTCTGGTCTACCTTGATCGCGTGAGCAGCGGCCGGCCGGACGACGGCACCGACGGAGGCCGGCCCTCGGGCCGCAACGCGGTGCTCGCCGCCGCGAACCAGGGGATCAACGGGCTGGGGAGCTTCGCCCTGACCGTGGGCGTCGCGCGGGTCGGCGACGTCGAGACCGTCGGCCACTTCGCCCTCGCCTACCTCACGCTCCAGTTCGCGCAGATCACCACCCGGGCCGGGTTGTCACAGGAGTTCATGGTCCACCGCGCGACCGACGGCGTCGACGGGCTCGCATCCGATCGGGACCTCATCCGGTCCTCGGCCTGGGTCGGTCTCGTCGGAGCCGCCGTGGCCGGGGCGATCACGCTCGCGACCCTGCGCGGGGAGCCCCGGTCGATCGCGCTCCTGCTCACCGCGGCCTTCCCGGTCATGGCGGTCGTCGACTGCCTGCGCTTCGTCGCCATCGCCCGAGGCGTCCCCGGCCAGGCGGTGGCGCAGGACTCGGTCCGGGTCGTCGGCTTCGTCCTCGTGATGGCGGGGTGGACCGTCGTCGGCCGGCCGACCGTCCTCGGGGCGATCCTGGTGTGGATCGTGATGGCGACGCTGGGCATGGCGATGGCCCTGATCAGCCTGCGACTGCGCCTCTACGTGCCCGCGATCCGGGCCTGGTGGAAGGCCCGCGGGCGGATGGCCCTCGCGTACAGCAGCGAGAGCCTCGTCAACCGGGCCGCCCTGTACTCGGTCTCGTACTCGCTGGTCTGGTTCGCCTCGATCTCGGCCGTCGCCGGGTTCCGTGCGGGGTCCGCGCTCACCAACCTCATCACGATCTGCTTCGCGGCCGTCCCGATGGTCGTGATGCCCCACTACCGGGCGCGTCTCACCCGGTCCACCGGCGTGGTCTCTCGGGTCTACCTCCTACGGATCGCGGCGATGGGGACCGGGTACGTGGTCCTGCTCACCGCGCTCGGATCGGTGGTGCTGTTGAACGTGCCGGCCGACATCGGGCGCCAGATCCTGGGCGACGTCTGGCCCTTGGCGAGGGAGTCCCTACCTGGCCTGTTGTTCCAGACGGCCGGAGGGAGCGCGGTGGTCGGCCCGACCATGGTGCTGCGGGCGACCGCGCGGGTGCGCCACAGCCTCGTGTCCAGCCTGGTGATGGCGGTCTGCGTGATGATCGGCGGGATGACGGGCGCGGCGCTCGGTGGGGCTCCGGGCGCCGGGTGGGGACTCGGGTTCGGCGGCTGGGTCGGTGTGGCGTTCTGGTTCTGGGTGATCTGGGCCGACGGTGACTGGGACCCGAGGTCGGATCGGGTCACGTCACGCCTCGCCGCCGCCGGTTGACCTGACCGTCGCCGGGCTCCCCTGGCGCGGCACCCCTCCCGACGGTCGGGGGCGCAGGCGGGCACCGCCGTGGCGGGTGCGCCGGATTCCGCCCGTCGAGATCCGGCCAATAGGTTGCGATCGTGATCCGCCTCGACGCCGCCACGGTGCTGCTCCAGTGGAGCGTGGGCGGCCTGTTCTTCCTTTGGGTGACCACCCGACGCCGCGAGGTCGGCCTCGGATACGGCTGGCTGATGCGCGGCGTGTACGGGCTGATGGCCGTCGGTTCCATCCTCGTCGCGGCGCGGATCGGGGTGGTGTGGGTCCGCGAGGTGGCCGCCGCCGCCACGGTGGTCGCCACGACGGTGGCGTTGGTGGTGTCGGTCCAGCGGCGCGGCGCGGGGGTCGCCGGCCAGCGCGAGCGGGTCGAGCGGCGCAGCGCCCGGGTCGCGGCGATGACCGGCATCGACCGCGACGAGCAGGTCTTCGACCGCGACGCGCCGGAGTTCCCACCGGTGCTGGACCTGGTGCCCGTCGCGTTCGGCCTCGTCGGCCTGGTCGCGGCCGGGATCGACGCCGGCTCGCCCGCGTGGCTGGCGGTGGCGCGCACGCTCGTCGGTGCGGCGCTGCTCGGCGCCGTCTCCGACGCCATGCTGCTCGGCCACTGGTACCTGGTGCAGCCCGGCCTGGCCCGCGGCCCGTTGCTCGAGCTGGTGCGGCTCACGACGTGGGTGCTGCCGTTCTCCGTCGCCGTGATGCTGATCCCGACCGGCATGGTGTCGGTGCTGAACGGCACGATCGACGACGGGTACGGAGGGATCCTCGGCTGGACGTGGGTCGTGTGCGCGGTGACGACGCTCGGGCTGCTGCTGACGACCAGGGCCGCGCTAAAGGAGCGCCAGTACAGCGCGGTGATGGCCGCCACCGGTCTGCTCTACCTGGCGATCCTCACCGCGTTCGGCACCGACCTGGTCGCACGCGCGCTGCTGGCCTGAGCCGCCCGCCCCGGAGCCCCCGGGCCGTGGTCAGCGGACGACGAAGTACTTCGCCGCCGGGTGGTGCAGGACGATCGCGGAGGTCGACTGCTCCGGCTGGTACTGGAACCCGGTGTCCTCGTTGACCTCGATGCCGATGCGCTCGGCGTCGAGCAGGCGGGCGACCCGCTCGTTGTCCTCGAGGTCGGGGCAGGCCGGGTATCCCCACGAGTAGCGGCCGCCGCGGTACTGCTGGCGGAACAGGCCGGTGAGCGTCGGGCCGTCCTCGTCGGCGAAGCCCCACTCCTCGCGGATGCGGCGGTGCCACAGCTCGCACAGCGCCTCGGCCATCTCGACGCCGAGGCCGTGCAGCAGGAGGTAGTCCTGGTACTTGTCGGCGGCGAACAGCTCGGCGGTGCGCTCGGAGACCGCGTGGCCCATCGTGACGATCTGGAAGGCCACGTAGTCGACCTCGTCACCCTCGATCGGCTTCACCAGGTCGGTGATGCACTGGTGCGGATCGACCCGCGAGCGCGGGAAGCGGAAGCGGGTGATCTCGGCGTCGCGCGACTCGTCGGCCCAGATCACCATGTCCTGGCCGTCGCTGTTGGTGGGGAAGTAGCCGTACACGACCGCCGGGTTGAGCAGCCCCTCGGTGACCGCCTGGGCGAGCTGGGCGCGCAGCATCGGCCGCAGCCGGTCGTTGAACTCCTCGTGGGTCTCCTTGGTGCCGTCCGGCTTGGTCTCGGGCCGGAACTGCCACTGGTTGCGGAAGATCGCCGTCTCGTTGATGTACGCGGCGATGTCGTCGATCGCGATGCCCTTGACGACCTTCGACCCGGTGAACGGCGGCACGAAGACCTCGTTGTCGCGGTCTAGGCCGACCCACAGCGACGGCAGGTCGGCGTCGTCCTCGGCGCCGGCGTCGCGGCCGCCGAAGCGCCCGGCGAGCTGCACGTCGGACTCGCTCGGCACCACGCCCCAGTCCGGGTCGTCGGCGTCGGGGTTGCGCTTGATCTCGCCGAGGCGGTCCATCACGTGGAGCCCCTCGAACGCGTCCTTGCCGTAGAAGAGGCGCCCGCCGTACACGTTGCGCAGGTCGCGCTCGACGTAGGTGCGGGTGAGGGCGGCGCCACCGAGCAGGATCGGCAGGTCGAGCTCGCGGGCGTTGAGCTCCTCGAGGTTGTCGCGCATGATCAGCGTCGACTTCACGAGCAGGCCGCTCATCCCGATCGCGTCGGCCTCGACCTCGAGCGCCTTCTCGATCATCTCGGCGATGCCGACCTTGATGCCGAGGTTGACGACCTCGTAGCCGTTGTTGGTGAGGATGATGTCGACGAGGTTCTTGCCGATGTCGTGGACGTCGCCCTTGACCGTGCCGATCACGATGCGGCCCTTGCCGCCGCTGGCGTCGACGGTCTCCATGTGGGGCTCGAGGTGGGCGACGGCCGCCTTCATGGTCTCGGCCGACTGGAGCACGAACGGGAGCTGCATCTCGCCGGCACCGAAGAGCTCGCCCACCACCTTCATGCCCGACAGCAGCACGTCGTTCACGATCGCGAGGGCACCGAGGCCACCGGCCATCGCGGCGTCGAGCTCGTCGGTGAGGCCCTCGCGGTCGCCGTCGATGATGCGCTGGCTCAGCCGCTTCTCGATCGGCCAGTCGGAGCGGTCCTCCTTCTCGGCGCCGTGCACCTTCACGCCGTCGAAGATCTCGAGCAGCTTCTGGAGCGGGTCGTACTCGGCGTCACCTTCGGACAGCGCGCCCTCGGCGCCGCGCCGGTCGTAGATGAGGTCGAGGCAGACGTCGCGCTGGTCGTCGGGGATCCGGCTGATCGGCAGGATCTTCGAGGCGTGGACGATCGCCGAGTCGAGCCCGTGCTTCACGCTCTCGTGGATGAACATCGAGTTGAGGACGTGGCGGGCGGCGGGCGAGATGCCGAAGCTGACGTTGGAGACGCCGAGCGTGGTGTGGACGCCCGGGAACTCCTCCTTGATGCGTCGGATCGCCTCCATGGTTGCCATGGCGTCCTTGCGGAGGTCCTCGTCGCCGGTGGTGAGCGGGAACGTCAGGGCGTCGAAGATCAGGTCGCCGCGCTCCAGGCCGTAGCGGTCGACGGCGAGGTCGACGATGCGACGGGCGACGCGGAGCTTCCACTCGACGTCGCGGGCCTGGCCCTCCTCGTCGATCAGCAGGCAGATCACCGCCGCGCCGTAGTCGCGGGCGAGGGAGAACACCCGGTCGAGGCGGCTGCCGGGGGCCTCGCCGTCCTCGAGGTTGGCCGAGTTGAGGATCGCCCGGCCGCCGACGTGCTGGAGGCCGGCCTCCATGACCTCGGGCTCGGTCGAGTCGAGCACCAGCGGCGCGTTGGCCTGGGTGGCGAAGCGGCCGGCGATCTCGTCCATGTCGCCGGTGCCGTCGCGGCCGACGTAGTCGACGCACACGTCGAGGACGTGCGCACCCTCCTTGATCTGGGCGTTGGCCATGGCGACGGTGGTGTCCCAGTCGCCCTCGAGCATCGCCTCCCGGAACTTCTTCGAGCCGTTGGCGTTCGTGCGCTCGCCGATCATCAGGAACGAGGCGTCCTGCTCCAGCGGCACCGCGCTGTAGATCGACGTCACCGCGGCCTCGTGCTCGGGGGTGCGCGCCGCCGGCGTGAGCGACGGGGCCATCTCGGCGAGGAGGCGGATGAACTCGGGCGTCGTGCCGCAGCAGCCGCCGATGACCTGCACCCCGAACTCCTCGACGAAGCGGCGCTGGTGGTCGCGCAGCTCCTCGGCGGTGAGGTCGTAGTGCATGGCGCCGTCGACGACCGACGGCAGCCCGGCGTTGGGCAGGCAGGAGATCGGGCGGCGCGACGCGGCGGAGAGGTGCCGGAGGTGCTCGCTCATCTCGGCCGGGCCGGTGGCGCAGTTGAGCCCGATGACGTCGACCTTCAGCGGGTCGATCGCGGCGAGGGCGGCGCCGATCTCGCTGCCGAGGAGCATGCGGCCGGTGAGCTCCATCGTCACCTGGCACTGGATCGGGACCTCGCGGCCCTCGGCGGCCATCGCCCGGCGCGCGCCGTTGACCGCGGCCTTCACGGCCAGCAGGTCGAAGTGGGTCTCGAGGATGAACAGGTCGACGCCCCCCTCGAGCAGGCCCCGGCAGGCGACCTCGTAGGCGTCGCGCAGGTCCGCGAAGCGGATCTGGCCGAGGGAGGGGGCCTTGGTGCCCGGCCCGAGCGAGCCGGCGACGAAGCGCGGCTGGTCGGGCGTCGAGAAGCCGTCGGCCACCTCCCGGGCGATGCGGGCGTTGGCGACGCACAGCTCGTGGGCCCGCTCGGGGATGTCGTACTCGCCGAGCGGCACCCCGAAGGCGCCGAACGTGTTGGTCTCGACCACGTCGGCCCCGACCTCGAGGTAGGCGGTGTGCAGGGCGGCGACCACGTCGGGACGGGTCGCGCCGAGGATGTCGGTGCATCCTTCGAAGGCGGGGCCGCCGTAGTCGTCGAGGGACAGGTCCTGGGACTGGATCCAGGTGCCGGTGGCCCCGTCGAAGACGACGACCCGCTCGGCGACGACGTCGAGGTAGGAGCTGCGCATGCGGCCAGGGTATCGGTCGCCTCCTCCGGGCTCGCCTTCGTAGGTCCGGGGCCGGTCCCTCTCGACGACCCGGGGGCGGTGCGGGACCGGCGTTACGCTCGGCCGATGCGCATCATCGAGGCCGACCAGGTCGCCGACGTGAAGGCGGGGGAGATCCCGCGCCACGTCGGGGTGATCATGGACGGCAACGGCCGGTGGGCGCAGATGCGCGAGCTGACCCGCTCCGAGGGCCACGCCGCCGCCGAGCACGCCGTCAACGCCACCGTCGAGGCCTGCCTCGACCTCGGCATCGAGTGGTTGTCGGCCTACGCCTTCTCGACCGAGAACTGGAACCGCAGCGCCGAGGAGATCGGCTTCCTCATGCGCTTCGAGGAGTGGCTGCTGCGCAAGGAGCGCCGCGACGAGCTCCACGAGCAGGGCGTGCAGATCCGCTTCCTCGGCCAGATCGACGATCCTCGCATCCCCGACGAGTCCCGGGCCTGGCTCGACGACACGATGGAGCTGACCCGCGACAACGACCGCCTGATCCTCGCCATCGCGTTCAACTACGGAGGCCGGGCCGAGATCGTCGACGCCGCCCGACGCCTGATCGAGGCAGGGGTGTCGCCCGGGGAGGTCACCGAGGCCCGCCTCGCCGCCGAGATGTACGCGCCCGACATGCCCGACATCGACCTCGTCGTGCGCACCTCGAGCGAGCACCGCACGTCGAACTTCTTCCCGTGGCAGGCCACCTACGCCGAGCTGGTCTTCATGGACACGCTGTGGCCCGACTTCCGTGAGGGGCATCTCTACTCCGCGGTCGCCGAGTACCAGGCCCGCCGGCGCCGCATGGGGGCGGCGAGCGTCGCCGCCCTGGCGGCCCGAAGCGGGATCGGGCGCTGACCCTCGTTACGCTCGCGCCATGACCCCGGCGGATCTCGCTGCGCTCCTCGGGTTGCCCGACCTCGGCGCCGGTCTCGACGCCGTCGAGGCGCTCCTCGACCGGTCGTTGGAGGTCGAGCGGGAGGAGATCGAGCGGCCCGCCCGCCGGGTGGTGCTCGGGGGCGGCAAGCGCCTCCGGCCGTCGCTGTCGCTCGCCAGCGCCGCGGTCGCGACCGACCGCGCCGTGGTCGTCGACCCCGACGTGGTGGCGGGGGCGACCGCGGTCGAGCTGGTGCAGGCCGGCTCGCTCGTGCACGACGACATCATGGACGGCGCCGGTGAGCGCCGCGGCGTGCCCACCATCAACTCGGTCGAGGGGTCGAGCCAGGCGCTGATCGTCGGCGACTTCCTCCTCGCCCGCGCCGGGCTGCTGGCCGCGGGCGTCGGTGGCGAGGTCGCCGTCGCCTTGTCGCAGGCGATCGCGGACCTGTGCATCGGCCAGTCCGCCGAGGTCGCCACCCTGTTCGACGTCGACCGCGGCATCGACGCCTACCTGCGGTCGATCGAGGGCAAGACCGCCGCGCTGTTCCGGGCCGCGTGCGAGATCGGCGCCCTGTCCGTGCGGGTCGACGGCGAGGTCGTCGCCGGCCTCGCCGCCTACGGCACCGCGTTCGGCATGGCGTTCCAGATCGTCGACGACGTGCTCGACCTCGTCTCGACCGCCGAGGCCCTGGGCAAGCCGGTCGGCAACGACATCCGCGAGGGCGTCTACAGCCTCCCGCTGCTGCTCGCCCGCGACGGCGCCGACGGCGAGGCGCTCCGGGCCCGGCTCGGCCACGTTCCGACCGACGCAGACGTCGACCACGCCCTCACGCTGGTCCGGTCCTCCCAGGGGGTGGCCGCCGCCCTCGACCGGGCCCGCGCCTACAACGACGAGGCCGTCGCCGCCCTCGCCCCCGTCCCGGGCGGTCCGGTGCGCGACGGACTGGCCCGGCTGCCCGGCGCCTACCTCGACTGGGCGCTGGCCGACAAGGCCCCCGCACTGGTGGGCTGACCGCCCGACGCCCGTCCCGGACCGCACGCGATCCGGGTCGG
>JAAYBP010000319.1 GCA_012730075.1 Acidimicrobiales bacterium
CGGGTGGGCCGCTGGTTCGGCATCCCGTTCGACGTGCGCCCGCCGACGGCGGAGCGGATCAAGGACGCCCTCTGGGACCCCGCCGACCCGCGCCTGCTCCGGCCGCGCGCGTTCGGCGCGGGCTGGGACCTCAACTTCGGCGCCGCCGCCGTGAAGCTCGGGCTCATCGAGCCCGACGCCGAGGACGAGCCCTTCGCCAACACCCCGCACGAGGCGTTCTCGCTCGGGGCGCTCTTCCCCGCGGCCATGGCGGCGGCGGTGGTCGCCCACTACGCCGTACGCGGGCGCTCGCTGCCCGACCGGCTGCCGAACCACTGGGACGCCGCGGGCCGCCCCGACGGCTGGGTCAGCAAGGGCACCGCCGCCGCGTGGGACATCGGCTTGTCGCTGGCCGCAGCAGGGCTGGGGGCCGCGGCGTCGGCGTCCCGGACGAACGGGGCCGGCCGCGCCGGCCGCCTCGCCATCGCCGCCGGGATCGCCGGCGGGGTCGCGAAGCTGACCGTCATTCGCCCCATGAAGGGCGGCTGGTGGGTCGGCCCGGTGCTGCTCGGCGGCGTCATCGCGCCGCCGGCGCTCACGCTGCTCGGGCTCGCCCTGGCCGGCCGTGACGCCGAGCGCCGCCGCGACCTGGGCCGCGCCTGATGGACGTCGCCGAGGTGCTGGAGCGGCGGTTGGCCGCCCAGCACCTCACCCCGCTGAGGCAGGCTGTCGGCGGTTACTCGGCCAGGCCGTAGAGGCGGTCGCCGGCGTCGCCGAGGCCGGGGACGATGTAGCCGTGGTCGTTGAGCCTCTCGTCGACGGCCGCCACCACCAAGGTGCAGGGCACCCCGACCGGGTCGACCAACGCGCGCATGTTCTCGATTCCCTCGGGGGCGGCGAGCAGGCAGATGCAGGTGATGTGGTCGGCGCCACGGTCGACCAGGAACTTCACCGTGCCGCCCAGCGACCCGCCGGTGGCGAGCATCGGGTCGAGCACGTAGCACTGGCGGCCGGACAGGTCGTGCGGCAGCCGCTCGGCGTAGGTGAAGGGCTGCAACGTCTCCTCGTCGCGCACCATGCCGACGAAGCCGACCTCGGCGGTCGGCATCACGCGCATCATGCCGTCGAGCATGCCCAGACCCGCGCGCAGGATCGGCACGACCAGCGGCAGCGGCTTGCTCAGGTGGGTGCCCCGGGTGGTCGTGATCGGCGTGGTCACGTCGACCTCGTCGACGCGCACCTCGCGGGTCGCCTCGTAGGCCAGCAGGGTCACCAGCTCGTCGACGAGCCGGCGGAAGGTCGGCGAGTCGGTCTCGACGGCCCGCAGCAGGCGGACCTTGTGGGCGACGAGCGGGTGGTCAACGACGATGAGTTCCACGCCGCCATTCTTGCAGGCCGGACGCCGCGCGTGCGGCCCGGCCGCCCCCGGCCGCCCGGGCGGGGCAACGGCGTGCCGAAAGCCCGGGAGTCTGACACGATGGAGGCCGACGGAGGGAGACCATCATGGCCGACAGCCACGACGAGCAGGAGTACGACGCCGAGCTCGCCGACCAGGGCGACGACCGGCCCGGCATGGACGAGGTGGAGGGCAACGACTACTCCGCCCTGCTGGGTGGTGCCGATGACTCCGACGACGACTACGACGATGACGACGACTCCGAGGACGACGACGACCTCGACGACGAGGACGACTCGGA
>JAAYBP010000320.1 GCA_012730075.1 Acidimicrobiales bacterium
ACCCGACCAAGGAGGAGCTGCTGCGGAACCTCGCACGCGAGCTCACCGCCGACGACCTCGCCCGCTACCAGGGCATGCGCGACGACACCGATCCCGGCGCGGTCGCCGACGAGCCCGTGGCGCCGGTCGCCGACGAGGACGAGGGCACGGGCGCGACGACCGAGCCGTCGTCCAGCGACGAGGGCGGTGAGCAGGACGAGGGGGGCGACGAGGACGAGGAGACGGGTCCGTACGCGGACGAGGGCCCACCCGCCGGGGTGGCGACCGGCGCCGACAACCCCGACGGCCAGGGCGAGGCCGATGACGACGCTCCCGACCCGGTCACCGAGGAGATGCTGCTCGAGCGCATCGACGACCCGCGGTTCAGCAAGTTCAAGCCGGTCCCGGTGGCCACCGGGGTGAGCGAGGAGCTCGAGGTCTACCTGCGCGAGAACGCCGAGCGGTTCCCGACCGTCGCCGTCCAGCGGGTCACCGTCCGCCAGTACCGCTACGGCGCCCTGCTCGCGCACGTCCTCGGCTACGTCGGGTCGATCACCGAGGAGGAGTTCGACGAGTTCCAGAACGATGACAAGCCCTACGAGAACGACGACGACATCGGCAAGGCCGGCATCGAGCGGGCGATGGAGCACGAGCTGCGCGGCACCCCCGGCGAGATCGTGTACGAGGTCGACGCCCGCAACCGACCCGTCGGCGACCCGGTGTCGGAGACGCCCGCCGTGCCCGGGCGCGACGTCTACCTGACGATCGACATCAACCTCCAGTACCTCACCGAGGTCGGCCTGGCGGCGGAGGCGGAGCGGCGCCGTGGTCGCCAGGACAACCGTGGATGCGGCGGGGACGACGGCTGCACGATCCCGGGGGCGGCGTCGGTCTCGGTCGACCCGCGCAACGGTGAGGTGCTGACGATGGCGTCGTACCCGACCTACGACCCGAACCTGTTCGTCGGGGGCATCTCCACCGCAGACTACGAGGCGATCGCCAGCGACGAGCGGATCGACATCCACCACCAGCCGCTGCTCAACCGGGCGATCGGCGGCCAGTACGCACCGGGTTCGACGTTCAAGCTCTTCAGCGCGTTCGCCGGGCTCGACAACGGCATCACCACCCCCGACGAGCCGTTCAACGACACCGGCGTCTGGGCGTTCTCGACGACGTGCGACACGTCGATCCCGTCGGACCAGACCAACTGCTACGCCCAGAACTCCGGTCGCGCCCAGCACGGCACGATCCGC
Source organism: Acidimicrobiales bacterium (assembly GCA_012730075.1). Taxonomy (GTDB): domain Bacteria; phylum Actinomycetota; class Acidimicrobiia; order Acidimicrobiales; family Iamiaceae; genus Iamia. The sequence goes on from JAAYBP010000320.1 coordinate 1,233, forward strand.
CTCACCGAGGCTCTGACCCTCTCGTCGGACACGTACTTCTACCGGCTGGGTGACCACTCGTGGCGCCGTCGCGGCACGATCGGCGAGGAGGCGATGCAGGACAGCATGCGGGAGTGGGGGCTGGGCGAGAGGACCGGCATCGACCTGCCGGGTGAGCGCACCGGCCGAATCCCGACGCCCGCCTGGTTGTGGGAGTTCTCCCACGCGATCAACGACGATCCCGAGATGGCCGAGGAAGCCGGTACCTGGAACGCGGGCATCAGCGGCAACACCATGGTCGGTCAGGGCGACGTGCTCCTCACCCCGCTCCAGATCGCCCAGGGCTACGCGACGCTGGCCAACGGCGGCACGATCTGGCGGCCCCGCCTGGTCCTCCAGGTCACCGACTACGGCAGCGAGGGCAACGTCGTCGTGCCCGACCCCGAACCGGTGGCCCTGCTCGACCTGCCCACCGAATGGCGCGATCCGATGGTCGCCGGCTTCGACGGGGTCACGAAGTATCCGGGCGGTACCGCCACCACCGGGTTCAGCGAGGTCGACCAGTCGGCGTGCCCGGTCGCCGGCAAGACCGGCACCGCGCAGGTCGACCGCAAGGCCGACACCTCGCTCTTCGCCTCGTTCGCCCCGACGCCGACCGACGGGCGCGAGTCGGTGATCGCCACGGCCACCGTGTTCGAGGAGGCCGGCTTCGGGTCCGACGCCGCCGTGCCCCTGACCGTCCGTGTGCTCCAGCCGTTCATCGCCATGGGGTGCGACATCAGGGCCTTCGGGGCGGCCGGCAGCCCCCACACCGCGCCGGAGGGCGGCTGGTTCGACGTCGAGCACGAGGTCGAGACGTTCGTGCCCCCGGTCTCGACCGCGACCGACTGAGCCGACGACCGATGGCCACCGTCCCCGTCCCCCGCCGCCGCCCGCTCGCCAACCTGCGCAGCGACCCGTCCGCGTTCTGGCACCACGTCGACGGACTTCTCGTCGGGTCGGTGCTGGTGCTCGCCGGTCTCGGCCTGGTGATGGTGTACAGCGCCACCCGCGGCCCCGAGCCGTACAACACCGCGCTGGTGATGAGGCAGTCGTTCTTCGTCGTGCTCGGCGTCGTCGCGGCGACGGTCACCGCCCTGATCGACTACCGCCGCATCCTCGACTGGGCGCCGTGGATCTACGGCGGATCGATCCTGCTGCTCGTCGCGGTGAAGCTCGTCGGGTCGAGCCGGTCCGGCACCCAGGGCTGGTTCGCGCTCGGCCAGTTCCAGCTCCAGCCGTCGGAGTTCGCCAAGCTGGCCCTGATCCTCGGGTTCACCAACCTCGCCCTCCAGTTCCACGGCGACATCGACCTCCGCCGCCTCGCGGTGTTGCTGCTGGTCGGTGCCCTGCCGATCGGCCTGGTGCTGCTCCAGCCCGACCTCGGTACCGCCCTGGTCTCGGTGGCGATCCTGTTCTGCCTGCTCGTCGCCGCGGGCGTGAAGGGGCGCTACCTGATCCTGCTCGCCGTCGGCGCCGTCGTGTTCGCCACCCTCGTGCTGACCAGCGGCGTGCTCGACGAGTACCAGCAGGAGCGGCTGACCGTCTTCACCAGCCAGGACTCGGACCGGTCTCTGGAGGAGCGTCGGGACGCGGCGTGGAACCTCGAGCAGTCGAAGATCGCCATCGGCTCGGGTGGGGTCACCGGCAAGGGGCTGTTCCAGGGGCCGCAGACCCGTCTCGACAACGTCCCCGAGCAGCACACCGACTTCATCTTCACCGTCGTCGGCGAGGAGCTGGGCCTCATCGGCGCGGCCGGCATGCTCGGCCTGTACGGCCTGGTCGTGTGGCGCGTGTGGCGCACCGGCCAGCTCGCCCGCGACGAGGCCGGCACGCTGATCTGCGTCGGCGTGCTCGCCATGTTCGTGTTCCAGATCTTCCAGAACGTCGGCATGACGATGGGCATCATGCCGATCACCGGCATCCCCCTGCCGTTCCTCAGCTACGGCGGGTCGTCCACGATCATGTCGTTCATGGCGATCGGCCTCGTGCTGAACGTCCACATGCGCCGCTTCCGCTGACCG
>JAAYBP010000321.1 GCA_012730075.1 Acidimicrobiales bacterium
CCGTTGAGGTCGATCCGCACGATCGTGCCGACGTCGACCGCCGCCTCGTGCCGCTCGGGCACGAGGTAGTCGAACTCACGGGCGATGCCCGCGACGTCCGGTACGACGCGCACCACCCGCCCCCCGGGCCGGGCCGGCGGGGCGGGTGGTGGAACGTCGAGCGGGAGGTGGCTCAGAGGCCGAGGACGCCCTTGATCGCGTCGACCCGGCCGGTCTCCTCCCAGGGGAGGCCGTCGCGGCCGAAGTGGCCGTAGGCCGCCGTCTGGGCGTAGATCGGCCGACGCAGGTCGAGGTCGCGGAGGATCGCGGCCGGCCGGAGGTCGAACACCTCGTCGACCGCCTTGGCGATCTGGTCGGGGTCGACCTTCTCGGTGCCGAACGTCTCGACGAGGAGCGACACCGGCCGGGCGACGCCGATCGCGTACGCGACCTGCACCTCGACGCGGTCGGCGGCACCGGCGGCGACCAGGTTCTTGGCCACCCAGCGGGCGGCGTAGGCGGCCGAGCGGTCGACCTTGGAGGGGTCCTTCCCGGAGAAGGCGCCGCCGCCGTGGCGGGCCCAGCCGCCGTAGGTGTCGACGATGATCTTGCGGCCGGTCAGGCCGCAGTCGGCGTGGGGGCCGCCGAGGACGAACTGCCCGGTCGGGTTCACGAACACGCTCAGGTCGTCGCGGGCGAGGCCCTCCGGCAGCGTCGGGGTGATCACCTGCTCGATCAGGTCGGGCTTGATCGTGTTGTCGGCGTCGATGCCGGGCGCGTGCTGGGTCGAGATCAGGACCGTGCTGATGTCGACCGGCCTGCCGTCCTCGTAGTTGACGGTGACCTGGGTCTTGGCGTCGGGGCGCAGGTACGGCAGGGTCCCGGCCTTGCGCACCTCGGCGAGGCGCTCGGCCATGCGGTGGGCCACGTGGATCGGCAGCGGCATGTAGCTGTCGGTCTCGTTGGTGGCGTAGCCGAACATCATCCCCTGGTCGCCGGCACCCTGGCTGTCGAGGTCGTCCTCGCCCGAGCTCCCGGTGCGGACCTCCTGGGCGGTGTCGACACCCTGGGCGATGTCGGGCGACTGCGGGTCGATCGTGGTGAGCACGCCGCAGGTCTTGCCGTCGATGCCGTACTCGGCGTTGTCGTAACCGATGCGGAGGATCGTGTCGCGGACGATCTTCGGGATCTCGACGTACGCGCTGGTGGTGATCTCACCGGCGACGAGTGCGAGGCCGGTGGTGACGAGCGTCTCGCACGCCACGCGGGCCATCGGGTCCTCGGTGAGGATCGCGTCGAGGATCGAGTCCGAGATCTGGTCGGCCATCTTGTCGGGATGGCCTTCGGTCACCGACTCCGAGGTGAAGGTGAAGCGGCTCACTGAATTGGGTCTCCTTGGCTGGTTCCGTCGGTGAGATCGGGTGCGGTCGGCGCGGCTCCCTTGCGGAGGTCGACGACCGCGTCGAGGACGGCGCGGGCGACGGTGCGCTTGTCGCTGAGGGGAACATCATGGTCGACGCGGTTCGCGAACACGAGCACGACCCGGTTGGTGTCGTGCTCGAAGCCCGCTCCGGGGGCGCCGACGTCGTTGGCGACGATGAGGTCGAGCTGCTTGGCGACCAGCTTCCGACGGGCGTTGGCGAGCACGTCGTCGGTCTCGGCGGCGAAGCCGACCAGCACCTGACCGGCCGGCTTGGCGCGCCCGAGGTCGACCAGGAAGTCGTGGGTGGGCTCGAGCGAGATGGCGGGCGGGCCGCCGTCCTTCTTGATCTTGCGCTCGCTCGGCTCGACCGGACGGAAGTCCGCGACCGCCGCGGCCATCACGATCACGTCCTGGCCCGGTGCCCGCGGGACGACGGCGGCCTCCATCTCGGCGGCGCTCTCGACCCGCACGACCTCGGCCACGCCGGGCGGCACCGGCCGCTCGACGGTGGTGACCAGCGTCACGCGTGCCCCGCGCGCGGCCGCCTCGGCGGCGAGCGCGTAGCCCTGCTTGCCCGACGAGCGGTTGGAGATCACGCGGACGGCGTCGATGCGCTCCCGGGTGCCTCCCGCGGTGACCAGCACCTTCAGCCCGTCGAGGTCTCGGCCGCGGGACGGCCCGTCGGCGAGCACACCCAGCACGGCCGCGGCGATCGTCTCGGGGGCGGCCAGCCGGCCGGCTCCGACGTCGCCCCCGGCCAGGCGGCCCTCCTCCGGCGGCACGATCACGACGCCGCGCGCCGAGAGGGTCGCCAGGTTCTCCTGCACCGCGGGCTGCTCCCACATCTCGGTGTGCATCGCCGGGGCGACGACGACCGGCGCCCGGGTCGCGAGCAGGGTGGCGGTGAGCAGGTCGCCGGAGCGCCCCGAGGCGTAGTCGGCGAGGACCCGGGCGGTCGCCGGGGCGACGACGACGACATCGGCCTCCTGACCCAGCCGCGTGTGCGGGATCGGGCTGGCGTCGTCGAAGAGCGACGTGTGGGCCGGCTCGCTGGCCAGGGCGGAGAAGGTGGGGGCGCCGACGAAGCGCAGCGCGCCCTCGGTCAGCACCGGGGCCACGTGGCAGCCCGAGTCGACGAGGCGTCGGCACACCTCCACGGCCTTGTACGCGGCGATGCCGCCGGACACGCCGAGGACGACGCGGGGCGTTCGGTCGGTGGGCTGGGGGCTCACGGCGGGCTGCGGGCTCACGGCGCGCCGGCTCGGGGTGCGGTGGGCGGCGGGGCCGGGATCAGCCGGCGTCGCCGTCCTGCTCGGCCTCGAGGGCCGCGGCGTCGGCCGCGGCGGCCGCCTCGGCGGCCTCCATCTCGGCCAGCTCCTCGGGCGTGGGCGGGTCGACAGGGACGATCTTGTCGGCCGCGATCTCCTCGAAGGCGATCGACAGCGGCTTGCGGGCGACGCTCGTGACCTGCGGCGGGACGAGCTGGCCGAGGCCGCCGTCGAGCTGACCGAAGTACGAGTTGATCTGCCGGGCCCGGGTGGCGCCCAGGGTGACCAGCTTGAACTTCGACTCGTCGGCCCGGCGCACCAGCTCCTCGATGGGCGGGTTCATCATCGTGTCGTGCTGCCAGCTCATGGGCCCGTCGCTCTCCGGAGGTCGTGCAGGGAACAGCGCATGCTACCGGGCGGACGGCGCGACGGGCGAACGCCCGTCACCCCGCGGAGCGGGGCTCGTCGATCGCATCGGCCAGCAGCGCACCGAGAACGACGGACTCGGCCGTGCCTCCGCCGAGTCTCGTTGTCACACCCCCTGTTCATAATGGGGGCATGATCCCGGCGGATCGGATCGGTGGCGACGGAGAGCTCGACGACCCCTTCGGGTCGATCGACGCGCTCGTCGCCGCCGACCCGACCTCGATGACCGATGAGGAGGCCCGCCGGCACGTCCTGGCCCTGCACCGGGCCAAGGCACGCGTGGACGCCGCGGTCATCGCCGCCACCGGCGTCGTCGACGGCCGCGGCCTGCACCGCGCCGACGGGTCACGCTCCGCCGGCGCCTGGCTCAGCGGGCGCGTCGACCAGACCCGGGGCCGCAGCCACGCCGACGTCCGCCTCTCACGGTTCCTACGCGACGCGCCCGCCACCGCCGCCGCCTTCCGCGCCGGACGCATCGGCCGGGTCAAGGTCGACCTGCTGGCCCGCACCCGCACCCCCGAGGTCGCCTCGATCTTCACCACCACCGAATCCCACCTGGTCGACACCGTCGAGACGATGCTGGTCGCCGACGCCGACACCTACCTGAGCGCCTGGCACGAACGCGCCCTCGAAGCCGCCGGCTACGTCGACCCCGACCACCCCACTCCCCCGGCCGCACCCTTCATCGCCCTCCACCTCGATCAGACCGTCCACGACCGCTGGGTGCTGGCGGGCGAGATGGACAACGACCACGGCCAACGGATCAAGGCCGCCATCGAGGCCGAGCTCGACCACCTCTTCCGCAGCGGTGCCCTCACCGCCGACGACGGCCTGTCGGTCGCCGAGCGCCGAGGCGTCGCCCTCGCCCGAATCCTCGACCGCCAGGTCCGCGCCGGTACGCGCCACGGACGTCCCCGGCCATCCATCGAGGTCCGCGTCGATGCCCGCACACTCGCGGGCATCGCCGTCGCCGATCCCGCCGACGACGACGGCGCCGACCTCGCCTCACGCGTCAGCGAGTACCTCGACGGCAGCCCCCTCGCCCCCACCACGCTCGCCCGGTACCTCTGCCACGCGGACCTCCACCGGGTGGTCATGGGCCCCGACGGCGAGATCCTCGACGTCGGCAAGCGCCACCGCTCGGCCACCCGCGCCCAGCGTCGGGCCCTGCGCAACCGCCACGACGGCCACTGCGCCTACCCCGGATGCCACGCCCCCGACGACTGGTGCGAGGCCCACCACATCGTGCCGTGGAACCCCGATCCCGCGAGCCCCGACGGCGGTACGGATCTCTCGAACTTGGTCCCCCTGTGCGACTTCCACCACCACCGGGTCCACGCCCTCGGCCTCGGCCTCACCCTCCACCCCGACGGCACCCTCGACGTGCACCGTCCGGTGGCCGAGGGTCGACGTCGGCAACCGATCACACCCACCCTCGACCACCGACGATGGCGACCTCCGCCCCGCTCCGCCCCGGCAGCCTGACCGGGACACGAGCCCCTGGCCCCACGCGGCCCACCGACCGGCCCGATCGGCA
>JAAYBP010000322.1 GCA_012730075.1 Acidimicrobiales bacterium
GCGAGGGTCTGGAGCAGGCGCAGCTCGTCGGGTCCGTCGGCCACCGCGCGGTAGTCGTCGTCGGTGATGTCCTCGAAGCGCTCGGACCGGGCGGTGCGCATGGCCCGCCGGACGCTCCAGAGGCCGTCGGTCGAGCGGGCGTCGAGGTGCCCCCGGAGCCGACGGACCAGGTCGGTCAGGCGGGGGTCGATGTGCACGACCGCCATCTCGGTGATCTCGCCCTCGTCGCTCAGGGCGTCGAGGCTGCACCAATCGGCGAAGCGGGGCACGAGCAGGCGGGCGAGGGTCTCGTAGACCTCGCGGGGGTCGAGGGTCGAGGCGAGGACGAGGCTGACCTCGGCGAGGATGGCGAGCCGTTCGCGGGACGCCTCGGCGGTGAGGCGGGCCTGGTGCTCGCGCTCGAGGAGCTTGAGCTTGATGTCCTCCATGACGTGGCGCTGGGTGACGTCGGTCGACACGCCGATCATCCGCACCGGTACGCCCTCGCCGGAGCGGATCACCCGGGCCCGGGTCTCGAGCCACCGCTCCTCGCCACCGGCGCGCACCACCCGGCTCACGTCGACGAGGTCCTCACCGGTGGACGCCGCCTCGACCAAGCGGGCGCGCAGCCGCTCGTGGTCCTCGCCGGCGATCCGCGCGATCCCGGCCGCGCCGCCGGCTCCCGGTGACCCGAGGCCGGTGATCGCCTCCATGCCCGAGGACCACTCGACCCGCTCCGAGCCGAGGTCCCACTCCCACGAGCCCATCCCGCCGGCCTCGAGCGACAGCTCCAGCCGGGCCCGGCTCTCCTGCTGGTGGGCGAGGGCGACCTTCTCGACGGTCACGTCCACGAAGATCAGTCCGACGCCGAACAGTTCGCCCCGGGTACGGCGGATCGGGAAGGCGTTGACCTGCCAGTGGCGACGGTCCGTGGCCGGGCCGGTCGGCAGGTCGAGCGGCGCCACCGCCTCGCCCTCGGCCAGCACCCGGGAGGCCAGGTCGGTCAGCTCTCCGGCGAGGTCGGGCAGCACGGCGGCCAGCGGCAGCAGGGACGTGTCGGCCGCGTCGAGCGCCGTGTGGTCGCCGACCACCAGCCCGTCGAGCGCCCGGTTGTGGTGCAGGACCCGGAGGTCGCGGTCGACCACCACCGCGGCGAGCGGGGCGTCGCCGAGGAGCGCGTCGAGGACGGTGCGCACCCGGACCCGCGCCCCCGCCTCGGCCTCGGAGCGCCGCGCCAGGCGGGCGGTGTCGGCCATGAGCGCGCCCTCGCGGACCACGATCTCGATCGTGCGCACGCGGTCGGGTGGGAAGCGGTCGGGCGACGCCGATACCAGGGCGATCACCCCGACGGTGCGATCGCCGGAGCGGAGCGGGACGGTGAGCCCGCACGCCGCCCCCATCGTGCGCCACGCCTCGACGACGCCGGGCGAGGGGTCGATCTCGGCGAGCCGGTCGGGCGGGTAGGCGAAGGCGCGGGTTAGCCCGGCGTGGAGGGACTCGCCGATCTCGGGGAGCTTCGTCGGATCGACCGGGGGGCCGTCGAGCAGGCGGCGGGCGAGCGGCTCCATCGTCGGGTCGACGTGGTGCGCGGCGACCCGGCGGAGGACGCCATCGGCGTCGACCAGGTGGAGGGTGCCCCAGTCGGCGAAGGACGTGACGACCATCTCGAGCAGGCGTCGCGACGCGTCCACGGGATCAGGTTCGAGCGCGACGGCCTCGCTCATCGCCGCCGCGAGGATCGAGGGCTGCGTTCCGCCCACGATCGACGGGTCCCGCGCCTCCGACCCTGACACCACGGCGCGACTGTAGGCGCGTCCCGGGCCGGTCGGCCACGGCGCGCAGCACGCCGTCACCCTCCGTGGCCCGCACGCAGCGTGCTGGTGTGGCCCGCCTGTGCGCGATCGGCGGTTCCGCCGTCAGCGTGGCCGCCCGGCCCCCGTCGAGAGCTCCAACACGAGCGCGACCCGGCCGGGTCACCGCGCGGGCATGACACCGCCGCCACCGGCGGGCCAGACTTCGCCCATGGACGTCGCACCCCGGTCCGAGGACCTCGCACGGGGGGCGTTCACCGACGTCGGCCCCTGGGTGGTGCCCGCCCGCCCCCCCTGGCTGGGAGCGGTCCCGGCCGAGCGCGAGCGCATCGCCGCCGCCCTCCCCGACCTCGTGCGGCCCGCCCGCGTACCACCGCTGGGCCGGCTGGTCCGCGTCGGTCGCCACCTGGTGCCGGCGGTGGGCCGGTGGGCGGTCGGCGCCCGCCGTCGGGGGGGACCGGAGTCGCGCCGCGACCTGGCCCGGCGACTCCGGATCGCGGCCGAGGCTTTGGGCCCCACGTACATCAAGCTCGGCCAGATCATCGCGTCGGGCGAGGGCCTCTTCCCCGCCGAGCTGGTGGCGGAGATGCGCCGCTGCCGGGACCAGGTGCCGCCGGAGCCCTTCGCCGTCGTGCGGGCGACGGTCGAGGAGGACCTCGGCCGGCCGCTCGAGAAGGTGTTCGCGTCGTTCGAGCGACGGCCGCTCGCCGCCGCGTCGATCGCCCAGGTGCACGTGGCGACGCTCCATCCCGACGATCCCGACGGCGAGCCGGTGCCCGTCGTGGTCAAGGTGCAGCGGCCCCGCATCGGGGAGCTGGTCGACGCGGATCTCCGGGTGATGGCGTGGATCGCCCCCCACCTGGTCGGCCGCATCCCGATCGCCGCCCTGGCCAACCCGCCGGCGCTCGTCGAGCTGTTCGCCGAGACGATCACCGAGGAGCTCGACTTCCGGGTCGAGGCGGCCAACATGCTCGAGGTCGCCGGCGTGTACGCGCGGCTCGGCCAGGACGCCTACGTCGTCCCCCGGCCGCACCCCGAGCTCGTGACCCGTCGGGTCCTCGTGATGGAACGGCTTTCGGGGTTCGCGTTCGAGGACGCCGAGGGCATGCGCGCCGCCGACATCGACACCCAGGCGTTGGTGCGCGCCGGGATGATCGGCTTCCTCGAGGGGGCGATGCTGCACGGCATCTTCCACGGCGACCTCCACGCGGGGAACCTGCTGGTGCTCGAGGACGGCCGCACCGCGCTGCTCGACTTCGGCATCACCGGTCGCATGGGCGAGACCCGGCGCCAGGCGTTCCTCCGCATGCTCGTCACCGCGACGATGAACGACGTGCGCGGCCAGCTCGAGGCGTTCCGCGACCTCGGTGCCCTGCCGGCCGACGTCGACGTCGACGAGGTGATCCGCGAGCTGAAGCTCGACGGCCCCGTCGTCGATCCGACCAACCTCACCCCCGAGCAGCTCACCGCCGAGATCCAGGCCACCACCAAGGCCCTCCTCGGCTACGGCGCCCGGCTCCCGAAGGAGCTGATGCTGTTCGTGAAGAACCTGGTCTTCCTCGACGGGGCGATCGCCACCCTCGCGCCCGACCTCGACCTGTTCGCCGAGATCGCCCACATCGCCACCTGGTTCGCCGACCACCACGGGGACCGAATCGCGGTCGAGGCCGGGGTCGAGGGCGGGGCCTGGTCGGTCGACATGGACGGCGTGCGCGCCCTCTACGGCGTATCGGGCGACACCAACGTGCTGACCCACCGGGAGGTGCAGGCGCGCCGGGACGTCATCGCCTCCCGCCTCGCCCAGCGCGAGCGCCCCCGACTGACACACGTCGTCGCCGACCGGGCCCGGGGTGCGTGGCGGCGCGTCCGCCCGTGAGGCTGGTCATCGCCCGCTGCCAGGTCGACTACGCCGGCCGGCTCACCGCCCACCTGCCGATGGCCGAGCGGCTCATCATGGTGAAGGCCGACGGCTGCGTGGCGATCCACGCCGACGGCGGCGCCTACAAGCCGCTCAACTGGATGAACGCCCCGAACACCCTCGTCGAGGACGACGGCCGGTGGACGGTCACCAACCCGAAGGGCGAGACGCTGACGATCACGATCGAGCGGGTGGTGTCGGACTCCGCCTGGGAGCTCGGCGTCGACCCGGGGCTGCAGAAGGACGGCGTCGAGGCGCACCTCCAGGTGCTGCTCGCCGAGCGCCCCGGCGCGCTGGAGGAGGGGATGACGCTGATCCGCCGCGAGCACCTCACCGACATCGGGCCGGTCGACCTGCTCTGCCGGGCCGCCGACGGCACCACCGTCGCCGTCGAGATCAAGCGTCGCGGCGAGATCGACGGCGTCGAGCAGCTCACCCGCTACGTCGACTTCCTCCGCCGCGATCCGCGCCTCGGCGAGGTCCGTGGCCTGTTCGTCGCCCAGCAGGTCAAGCCCCAGGCTCGCGTGCTGGCCGCCGACCGGGGCCTCGGCTGGCTCGAGGTCGACTACGACGAGCTCCGCGGCATCGAGTCCAACGTCCTCCGCCTCTTCTAGTCGCAACCGTTACATCCGGGGTCAGACCCCAGATGTAACGGAAGCCCGTTGTTACATCTGGGGTCTGACCCCGGATGTAACGCGGGCGCGGCGGTAGAGGGCGACCAGGTCGTCGACGGTGGCGCTCCAGCGGAAGCGGGCCCGGCGCCGGTGACCGGCGGCGATCAGCTCGTCGCGGCGGGCGTCGTCGGACGCGACTCGCTCCAGCGCGTCGGCGAGGGCGTCGACGTCGCCGGGATCGACCATCTCGGCCGCCTCGCCCACCACCTCGGGGATCGCCCCGGTCCGGGTCGTGACGACCGGGACCCCGGCGGCCATCGCCTCGAGCGGAACCAGGCCGAAGCCCTCGTAGACCGACGGGTAGGCGACGACCCACGCACCGCGCAGCAGCGCGACCCGCTCGTCGGTCGACACCCAGCCCAGGCGGTGGATCCGGTCCGCGTGGCGGGCGGCGGCGACCGCGCCGTCGAGGGCGTCCTTGCCCCAACCGTCGACACCGGCGATCACGAGCTGCAGCTCCGGGTCGCGCTCGGCCACCCGATCGAAGGCGGCGACCAGGCTGGGGTGGTCCTTGCGCGGCTCGACCGTGCCGACGGCGAGCACGTACCGCTCGACGCCCGCTCGGGCGCGGCCCGCCGCCGCGTCGCGGCCGGGCTCGTCGGGGCCCAGGTCCGGCGCGCCGTTGGCGACGGCCACGACGCGTGCCGGGTCGACGCCCAGGACCTCGGCCGCCTCGTCGGCGACGAAGCGGCTGGGGGCGTGCACCCACGCTCCGCCGGCGACGGCCCGGGCGACGAGCGCCGGGTAGTCGCGGGTGTAGCGGTCGACCAGTTCGGGGAACCGCCAGGCGGTCAGGTCGTGGACGGTGACCACCCGCGCCGCCGATCGGGCGGGCGGGACGACGAAGTTGGGGCCGTGAACCACGTCGACCGGGCCGGTCCAGGTCTCGATCGGCGGCCGATCGCCGCGGGCCCACGCCTCGCGCAACGGTCGGGCCGCCATCGGTCGCGTGGCCATCGTCACCCCGGGCGGCAGCTCGGCGGCCAGCCCGCCCCGGCCCCGCCAGGTGACGGCGAACCCCCGCACGGCGACGTCGGGCCGGGCGGCCAGGCCGGTCACCAGCTCGTGGGTCATCACCCCGACGCCGGTCCGCGCCCCGAGGAGGCTGGTGACGTCGATCGCCACGGTCAGCAGCGGGTCGACGGCCATCGGCGCGACCATAGGGGCCGGGGCCCACCCGGGCGCCCGAGGCCGTGGCGTCGGGCGAGCCCCGGCCCGAGCGGCCCGTCGCCGACGAAGGCGACACCGCGCCGAGGGCCCCGTCGCCGAAGCCCGTCCCCGACCGACTCAACTCACATGTCGTCGCCCGCTGCCGACTCGCACAAGGTGCCCCTCCGACCGCTCCGTCCCCGGCCGCGCCCCGGCACCGGTCGGCGGGTCGGTCCCGTCCTCCTCGCGCTGACCGTCCTCCTGGGCGGCGTCACCGCCCTCCCGGCCGCCGCCGCGCCGTCCGACGCCGTCTCGGGCGGATCGGCGGACGGATCCTCGACCGGGTCGGACGGGGCCCCGCGCTTCGAGGCGGTCGCGACCAGGGGCCACACCGTGGCCTCGCAGGTCGACCTGGCCGCGCCGAGGGCGCAGACCGGCGGGGCGGACGTCGCCCCCACGGGCTGGACGACCGTGGTCGACCTCCTGCCCGGCACCCAGATGGTCGCGCTGACCTGGGACGTAACCCGTGCCGGAGCGGAGGGTGCGGGAATCGGCGGCGTCTCGGTGCGACCGGTGTCCGACGGCGAACCCGGCGCCTGGCTGATCCGCACGGGCGAGGGCGCCGGCGAGGAGGGCGGCGATCGCGACGGGTCGGACCTGATCTGGCTGGGCGACCACGCGGACGCCGTCGAGATCCGGGTCGATGCGGGCCCGCTGGTCGACCTGCGCCTCCTGCGCATGCGCTACGAGGAGGGCGAGCCGGAGATCGTCCCGGTCGAGGAGGCGGTCCAGGGCCGCACCGCGGCTGGTGACGTGGCCCAGCCGACGATCCGACCGCGGAGCGACTGGGCGTCGGGCGACTGGCGCCACACCTACTCCGGCTGTGCCGGCGGACCCCAGGTGGCCGACCGGCTCGACCACGTGGTCGTCCACCACTCCGCCGGGGTGAACGGGTACACCGCGGCCCAGGTGCCGGGGATCATCGACGGGATCTACCGGTACCACACGACCGGCCTGGGCTGGTGCGACATCGCCTACAACCTCCTGATCGACGCCTACGGCACGATCTGGCAGGGCCGGTCCGGCGCCCTCGGTGCCCCGGTCGTCGGCGCCCACGCCGCCGGCTTCAACACGAGGAGCATGGGCGTGTCGCTGCTCGGCCAGTTCCAGCCGGGCGCGACGCCGGCCGCCGCCGCGCCCTCCACCGCGATGCTCGACGCCGCCGCCCGTGCGATCGCGTGGCTGCTGGCGCGGCACGACCTCGATCCCCACGGGACGACGACGGTCACCAGCGGCGGCAACGGCCGGTACGCGGCCGGCACCGCCGTCACCCTGCCGGTCGTCAACGTCCACCGCGACACCTCCTACACGGCGTGTCCCGGCGACAACGTCGTCGCGCGCATGGCCGCCCTCCGCGACGCCGTCGCCGCGCGGATGGACGACGACACCACCCCGCCGCCACCACCGCCGCCGTCCATGTCCTGGACGCCGTTCGCCACCGTCGAGGACCTCGTGTGGCGCCAGTACGTCGACGTGCTCGGCCACCCGGGCACCTACGCCGCCCGGCTGTGGTGGCACCAGGCGCTGACCGCGGGAACGACCAACCGCAACGCCCTCGTGTCCGGCCTGGTCAACTCGGGCGAGGCCGAGCGCCGCAACGGCTCGATCGTTCGCCTCTACCTCGCCTACTTCGGGCGGGTGCCCGACCACTCCGGGATCCGCTACTGGTGGGCCCAGCGAGAGGCCGGCGCGACGGTGCGGTACGTCTCGCAGGCGTTCACGTTCTCCACCGAGTTCAAGAACCGGTACGGCGCGCTGACCAACACGGCGTTCGTACGCCTCGTCTACCGCAACGTGCTGGGCCGCGAGCCCGACGCCTCCGGCCTCGCCTACTGGGTCGACCAGCTCGAGCGGGGACGCGAGAACCGCGGCGGCGTCATGGCGCAGTTCTCCGAGTCGCCCGAGAACAAGGCGGCCCGCGACGTCGAGGTCGACGTCATCGTCGTCCACGAGGTGATGCTCGCCCGGGCCATCTCGTCCCCGAGTTGGGCGACGTGGGTCGACCGGACCCGCACGTCCGGGCTCGCCCCGCTGATCGGCCAGATCTTCGGGTCGGCCGAGTACGCCGCCCGCGTCGGCTGACCCCCGCCCGGCGACGCGGGTCATACTGACGGCGAGCCGGAGGGGGTCCCTCCGGCGGATCGTCCCCAACCGCGCCGCCGATGCCCCACGCCCCGACCCCCGACCGCCGAGCGATGGACGAGGTGACCGAGCGCGCCCTGGCGGCCGTCGACGATCCGACCCTGGTCCACGAGCGGCCGGCCCGGCGCCTCGAACAGGTCGAGTTGACCGCCCGACGGGTGGCGCGCCGCCTGCCCGAGCCCGCCCAGGCCGGCCTGCGGCGGGTGGCGGCCAAGGGCCGCTCGCTCCTCGCGACCGGCGACGAGGGCGGCCCCGACTCGGGCCTCGCCGGGCTGCGGGCCGACGCGGAGGAGCGGGCCTGGGCGCTCGCCGCGCTGGAGTCGGCGGTCGAGGAGGTCGAGCGCCACGGCGACCTCGACCCGGCCACCGCCGCCGACCTCCGCGGCGCCCTCGCCCTGCTCGACGGGGCCGAGGCCGCCCACCGCGACGCCCTCGACGGATGAGGATCGGCGTCGCCAAGCCCGACCACGGCATCGTCGGAGGGTTCGAGCGGGTCGTCGACGAGGTCGAGCGGGGCCTGACCGCCCGGGGGCACACCGTGGAGCGCCTCGTCGTACCGGTCCGCGACCTCGACCGCCTCCCGTTCGGTGTGCGGGTGGCGGCGGCGACCTGGCGCCGCAACCCGGAGTGGTTCGAGCACCTCCGTCAGGTCGAGGCCTTCCTCGCCGTCGACGCGTCGCGGTTCGACGTCGTGCTCTCGACCCAACCGCCGAGCTACGCGATCCGCCATCCGCGCCACGTGTCGATCTTCTTCCACCACCTGCGCCGGTTCTACGACCTGGCCGGTCCGATCGTCGACGCCGGCCTGGTCGACCGCGAGCTGCACGGCCACGCGACACGCCAGATCCGCCGGGTCGACCGGCCCCTGCTCGACCGGGTCGGCTGGTTCCTCGCCGGATCCGGCGCGGTCGCGGCCCGCCTCGCCGAGTTCAACGGCATCCGCGACCGCGTGTCGGTGTTCCACGCCGGGCTGGGCTTCCGGGCCGGGCTGCCGCCGGAGCCCGGGCCGCCCGGCACCGGCGCGATCTGCGTGAGCCGCCACGAGTTCCCCAAGCGGGTCGAACTGTTCGTCGCCGCCGCCCACCTGGCGAGCACGCGCGGGTGGACCGCGATCGGCGACGGTGGGCGGCTCGGGTCCACCGAGGCCCTCGACCGACGCTATGCGGCGGGTGAAGTCGACCCGGCCGCCGCGCCCGAACCGACGTGGTGGCGCGACACCGAGGCACCGTCGGCTCCCGGCCGCGTCACGTTCGACGGTCGGGTCGACGCCGCCGCCCTCGACGCCCGGTTCCGCGCCTGCCGCTGCGTCGTCGCCCCCGCGCTCGCCGAGGACTACGGGCTGACCGCCCTGGAGGCGATGGCCTACGCCCGTCCGGTGGTCGTCGCGGACGACGGCGGCAACCTGGCCGAGCTGGTCGAGGAGTCGGGGGCGGGGCTCGTCGTCGCGCCGACCGCCGCCGCGATCGCGGCGGCGGTCGACCGGCTCCAGGGCGACGACGACCTCGCTGCCGAGCTGGGCGGGCGGGGCCGGGCGTTCGCGGCGGGGTTCACCTGGACCCGGGCCATCGACGAGGTCCAGGCCGCGATCGACCGGGTGACCGGATGAGGGTCGGCGTCGTCGCACCCGCGCCCGTACCGCCGGTGCGCGGCGGCCTCGAACGGCTGACGACCGGCCTGGTCGACGCGATCGCGGCGTCCGGCGAGCACACCGCCGAGCTGGTCGCCGTGCCCTCCCCCGAGACGAACCTGGCCGACCTGGCGGGCTCGTACCGCCGGATGGCGGCGCTCGACGTGTCGCGTTTCGACCTGGTGGTCAGCACGAAGTACCCGTCGTGGATGGTCGAGCACCCCAACCACGTGCTCTACCTCGTCCACCCGCTGCGGGGGCTGTACGACACGTACCCGGCCCACCTGCACGGGCGCCCCGTGCCCGACGACGAACCCACCGTCCGGGCGGTGCGCGCCGCCGTGCTCGCCGCCGCGCCCGCGGCCGAGCTGCTCGACGCGGTCGACGCGGCGATCGCCGCGCTGGGCGCCGGGCACCCCGACCTCGCCCTGCCCGGGCCGCTCAGCCGTCTGGTCGTCCACGCCCTCGACCAGACGGCCCTGGCGCCGGACCGGGTGCGACGCCACCTGGCGATCTCCCGCACCGTCGCCGGCCGGGCCGGATACCTGCCGCCCGACGTCACCGCCCGCGCGGTGGTGCCCCCGTCGTCGCTGCCGGCCCGCGAACCAACCGGCGCGACGCACCTGTTCACGACGAGCCGCCTCGACCGGCCCAAGCGCATCGACCTGCTGATCGACGCCATGCGCCACGTCCCCGGATCGTTCCCCCTGATCGTGGCGGGCGCCGGACCCGACGCCGACCGGCTGCGGCGGCGGGCGCGGCGTGACCACCGGATCCGCTTCGTCGGGGAGGTCGACGACGACGAGCTGACCCGCCTGTACGCGGAGGCGGCGGCCGTCGGCTTCGTGCCGCGCGACGAGGACCTCGGCCTGATCACCCTGGAGGCCCAGGGGTGCGCCAAGCCGGTCGTGACCACGACCGACAGCGGGGGGCCGGCCGAGCTGATCCGCCACGGAACCGACGGCCTGGTCGTCGCGCCGACCCCCCGCGCGATCGGCGCCGCCTTCGCGCGCCTGCTGGCCGACCCCGACCGGGCGGCGGCGATGGGCGAGGCCGGTCGGCGCCGCTCGGCACGGTTCGGCTGGCCCGCGGTGGTCGAGGCGGTCGTCGCGGGCGGGCCCTCGACCCGACGGCCCGCCCCACGCCCGACCCGACCCGACCGGCGCGTGCTCGTGCTCTCGACGTATCCGGCGGTCCCGACGCGGGGCGGCGGCCAGGTCCGCATGGCCCAGCTCTACGGACGGCTCCGCGAGCGCTTCGACGTCACCCTGCTGACGCTCGACGACGCGGGCGGCGCGGGCGGCACGACCGAGATCGCGCCCGGCTTCACCCAGACGGTCGTCGAGAAGTCGGCGGCCCACCGCGACGTCGAGGACGCCATGGACCGGTCCGTCGGCGTACCGATCGGCGACATCGCCGCCGCGGCGGCCGCGACCTCGACGCCCGACCTGGTCGACCGGGCCCGGGCGAGCGGCGCGGACGTGGTCGTGCTCGCCCACCCCTACCTGCTGCCGGTGGCCGAGACCGCCCTCCCCGACGTGCCCGTGGTGCTCGACGCCCACAACGCCGAGATCGTCCTGAAGGACCACATCCTCCCCCGCTCCCCCGCCGGCGACCGGCTGCGCGGCATCGTGCGCGACGTCGAGGCGCGGGCCTGGCGCACCAGTCGCGCCGTCGTCACCTGCTCCGACGACGACCTCGAAGTGCTGCGCACGCTCGGACCGACCCCCGCGACGCTCCACCGCGTGCCCAACGGCGCCGACGTGTCGGGAACCCGTCCGGTCGGCGCCGAGGAGCGGCGGCGGCGGAGCGACCGGCTGCGCGCCGCCTCCGGGCGCGACGAAGGGGCGATCGCCCTGTTCGTCGCCAGCGCCCACGCCCCCAACCTCGACGCCGCGGCGCGGATCGTCGAGGACCTCGCCCCCGCCCTGCCCGACGTGCTGTTCCTGCTGGCCGGGAGCCAGGGCCGGGCCATCGACCGCTCCGCCCTGCCGTCCAACGTCGGGATCGCCGGCGTCGTCGAGCCGGTCGTGCTGCGGGCGCTGCTGGCGGCGGCCGACGTCGCCGTCAACCCGATGCGCCGCGGCGCCGGCACCAACCTGAAGGTCGTCGAGGCCTTCGCGGCCGGCCTCCCGGTGGTCAGCACGACCGTCGGCGCGCGCGGCCTCGACGTCACCGACGGCGTCGAGGCCCTGATCGCCGACGGTCCCGACGACCTGGCCGCAGCCATCCGGACGACGCTCGACGACCCATCGGCGGCCGCGGCGCGGGCGGTCGCGGCCCGTCGACTGGCCGCCGACCGGTACGACTGGGCGACCCTCGCCCGCCGCTTCGGTGACGTCGTCGGGTCGGTCGCGGCCCGCGGCGCCCGCCCCGGCGCGGTCCCCCGACGATCCGGGCCGGAGCACGTCGACCATTAGGGTTCCGCCGTGATCACCGCCCGTCGACGCGACCCCGACGCGGGGCCCCGGGCGGCCGGCGCCGATCGGACCGCGTTCCCGGTGTCGTGGCGGCGCCTGGCGGCCGAGTGCACCGTCCCCGCGGCGGTCGCCTGGCTCTGGGCCGTCTGGTCGTACCGCCTGTGGCGGATCTCGCCCTCGGTGCCGATCAACCAGTCCGACGACGCCCGGCTGATCACCAACATCGTCAAGAACATCGCCGACCAGGGCTGGTGGACCACCAACCCCGACCTCGGCTACCCGATCGGGCAGCAGCTCTACGACTTTCCCCACGGTGGCGAGACCTGGCAGCTCGCGACGCTCCGGGTGATGGCGATCTTCACCGACCGACCCGGTCTGCTGATGAACGCGTACTACTTCCTCGGAATCGGGCTCACGGCCGTCGCCGCCTTCCTGGCCCTCCGCCACCTGCGGGTGTCGTTCGGCCTCGCCCTCGTCGGGTCGGTCGGTCTCACCTGGCTGCCCTTCCGGATCGCCCACCACCAGTGGCACCTGTTCCGCAC
>JAAYBP010000323.1 GCA_012730075.1 Acidimicrobiales bacterium
AGGTCGATCCAGGCGACGGTGTACTCGTGGCGCTCGTCGCCCTCGGCGAGCAGCGCCATGCAGGTCTCGAGGTCCTCGGCCCGGTCGGTGTCGACCACCGCCCGGCTCGTCTCGATCGGGGTCATGGCGACCGTCGCGTCGACCACGACGCCGGTGAGGCCCATGCCCCCCGCGGTCGCCCAGAACAGATCCGGGTCGCGGTCGGGGCCGACGGTGAGCGTGCCGGTCGGCGTGGCGAGGGTCAGCTCGTCGACGTGGGCGCACCAGGTGCCGACCCGATGGTGGTTCTTGCCGTGGATGTCGGAGGCGACCGCTCCGCCGACCGTCACGAAGCGGGTGCCGGGCGTGACCGGCACGAACCAGCCCCGCGGCACCAGCGCGCGCATCACCCGGTCGAGGCTCGTGCCGGCGTCGACCCGGAGCCGGCCGGTCTCCTCGTCGAACGCGCCGATGCCGGACCGGGCGGTGGCGTCGACCACGGTGCCACCCGCGTTCTGGGCGGCGTCGCCGTAGCTGCGGCCCAGGCCGCGGGCGAGGACGCCGCGGGGCGGGGGCGCGGCCAGCACCGACTCGACCTCGCCGGTCGACGCCGGGCTCACCACGTCAGCGGCCGACGGCGCGGTGCGGCCCCAGCCGCTCAGCTCGGTGCGGCTCACGTCCGCCCCGTCATGCGTAGAGCACCCCGATGCCGAACAGCACCGCCCACACGAGCCCGGCGGCGAGGAGCATCCGGTCGCGGAGCACCAGCTCCTCGGGCGCGCCGCCCTCCCCCGCGTCGAGGAGCTGGGCGTAGCGGAGCACGGCGGTGGCGAAGGGCACGATCGACATCTGGTACCACGGCACCGACAGGTCGGTCAGCTCGGCCCGCTCGAACGCCCACAGGCAGTAGGCCACCAGCACGACGCCGGAGCTGACCGACCGCAGGTAGGCGAGGAACCCGGGCGAGTAGCCCTCGAGCACCCGGCGGTGGCTGCCCGCGTCGTCGCCCATCGCCACCACCTCGGCGTGGCGCTTGCCGACCGCCATGAACAGCGACCCGAACGACGTGACGATGAAGAACCAGTTCGAGATCGGGACGTCCGCGGCCACCGCCCCCGCGATCGCCCGCAGCACGAAGCCGGCCGCCAGCGCCACGACGTCGAGGATCACCCGGTGCTTCAGCACCGCCGAGTACGACGTGGTCAGGGCGACGTAGCCCACCAGCACGACCGCCAGCTCCCAGCGCACCGCGAGGGACACGCCCAGGCCGACGACGGCCAGCACCCCGGCGGCGACCAGGGCCACCGGCACCGACAACTGTCCGGCCGCGATCGGCCGGTACCGCTTGGTGGCGTGGGCCCGGTCGGCCTCTACGTCGGCGGAGTCGTTCAGCAGGTAGGTGGCGCTGGCCGCGAGGCAGAAGGCGACGAACGCACCGATGCTCGCGACCAGGGCGTCGCCCTCGCCGAGCACGCCCGCCGCGCCCGGCGCCGCGAACACCAGCAGGTTCTTGACCCACTGCTTCGGCCGGCACGCGACGAGCAGCGCGACCGGGAAGCTGCGGTGGCGGACGGCTTGGCCGTCCCCGGTCACCGCGCCAACCGTCGCCACAGCGGGCGGGGCACGAACCGGAGCACCCCGAACAGGGCCTGGAGGATCGGCGGCGACCAGACCGTGTGGCGTCCCCGGCGGAGGCCGTCGACGATGTCGGCGGCGACCGCGTCCGCGGTCGTCGAGAACGGCGCCGGCTCCATGCCCTCGGTCATGCGGGTCGCCACGAAGCCGGGCCGCACGACCATCACGCGGGCGCCGGTGCCCTGGAGCGAGTCACCGAGCCCCTGGGCGAAGCCGTCGAGGCCCGCCTTGCTCGACCCGTACACGAAGTTGTCCCTGCGGGTGCGCACACCGGCGACCGACGACAACACGACGAGGGTGCCGTGGCCCTGGCGGCGGAGGCGCTCGGCGACCACGAGGCCTGCCGACACGGCGCCGGTGTAGTTGACCGTCACCGCATCGACGGCCGCCGCCGGGTCGTCGTCGAAGGCGGCCTGCTCGCCCAGCACGCCGAAGGCGAGGACGACCACGTCGATGTCGCCCCCGTCGAAGACCTCGCCCAGGATCTTCTCGTGGGTGTCGACCGCGGCGGCGTCGAACTCGACGACCTCGACGGCGACCCCGCCCGCGTCGAGGCGGTCCGCGGCCTCGTCGAGCGCGGGGGACGGGCGCCCCGCGAGCACGACCCGCCGGGCACGGTCGGCGATCAGCCGCCGGGCGGTCGCCACGCCGATCTCGGAGGCGCCGCCGAGCACCAGGACGGACTGCACGCCGCCGGTGCTGTCACGCATGGCTGTTCCCGGGCACGACCCGGAACTCTAGAGGGTCG
>JAAYBP010000324.1 GCA_012730075.1 Acidimicrobiales bacterium
GACAGGGCGGCGTGCCGGAGGCCACCGTCGGTCCGACGCGCCACCAGGGCCAGGATCACCCGATCCAGGGACTGCCGCACCACGTCGCCGGGGTCGGCCTCCAGGTCGTCCCGCGCGATCGCGTAGGCGACCATCGAGCGCAGGTCGGCCGCCGACCACGAGGACGCGACCGTGCCGGGCGGCGCCGCCTCGGGGTCCTCGGTGAAGGTGCGGAGCGACTCGGGGGAGTCGAAGTAGCCGAGCAGGGTCGCCGTCTCGACGTGCCCGGGACACGGCCGCGTGCCGAGGTACATCGGCAGGCTCGACCACCGGTACGCCGAGGCCGACGTGACGCCGGGGAGGTCGAGCGGGTTGCGGTGGATGTAGCGGGCGACCGTCACGAGGTATCGGTCGGTCTCCACCGGGATCGACAGGAACCGGCCCCGGAGCAGCGGACCGTCCCGGCCGAGCCGGTCGTTCACGTGTCGGACGTAGGTGCCGCACGCCCACTGCATCGCCACCGAGAGCGCTCCGGTCGGGGCCCGGACCAGCAGGTGGAAGTGGTTGCCCATCAGGCAGAAGGCGAGGAGCTCGATGCCGTGCTGCTCGCACGCCTGGGCGAGGAGGGCCTCGAAGTCGAGGCGGTCATGGTCGGTGAAGAAGATCGTCTGGCGGTCGACGCCCCGGTTCATCACGTGGTGGATGTCCGACGCCGACTCCCGCCGTGGAGTGCGTGCCATGGCCCCATGGTGCCGACACCCTGTGACAGCGAGCCGGGGGGAGGCGCCCGTCGGCCGGGGTCGGGCGCCGCGGGTAACAGTTTTCCTCCGACCCCAGGTGTTACCTCGGGTGGACGACCAGGTCGGCCTTCTGGAGCTCCTTGACCGAGTCGTAGCCGGTGAGCGCCATCGTGCGGCGGAGGGCACCGACCAGGTTGGAGCCGCCGGCGTCGTCGCCCGCCGGGCCGAGCAGCACCTCGCGGAGCGTTCCTACCGGCTCGACCGGCGTGCGGTGGCCCCGCGGCAGGTCGGCGTGCACCGCGGCCTGCCCCCAATGCCAGCCCCGACCAGGGGCCTCGGCCGCCGCCGCGAACGGGCGTCCGGCCATCACGGCGTCGGCGCCGCACACGATCGCCTTGGCGATGTCGCCGCCGGTCACGATGCCGCCGTCGGAGATCAGGTGCACGTACACGCCCGTCTCGTCGAGGTGCCGCATCCGGGCCGCCCGGGCGTCGGCGAGCGCGGTGGCCTGGGCGACGCCCATCCCGAGGATCCGCCGGGACGACGAGGACGACCCCGCCCCCACGCCGACGAGGATCCCCGCCGCGCCCGTGCGCATCAGGTGCAGCGCGGCGCGGTAGCTCGAACAGCCACCGACGATCACCGGCAGGTCGAGGCGCCGGACGAAGGTCTTCAGGTTCAACGGCTCGGGGTTCCCCTTGGTGACGTGCTCGGCCGACACGACCGTGCCCTGGATCACCAGCAGGTCGAGCTCGGCCGCGACGATCGCGTCGGCCAGCGCCTCGACCCGGTTCGGGGTCACCGCGCCGCAAGACACGACGCCGCCATCGCGGATCTCCCGGACCCGGTCGCGGATCAGCTCCGGACGGATCGGCTGGGCGTACGCCTCCCGCAGCCGAGCCCACGCCGCCTCGTCGGGCAGTCCGTCGAGTCCGGCGAGCAGCGCGTCGGGGTCGTCGTGGCGGGTCCACAGGCCCTCGAGGTTGAGGGCGCCGACGCTGCCCAGCTCGCCCAGGGCGATCGCCGTCGCCGGGCTGACGACGCTGTCCATCCCGGAGGCGATGATCGGGACGTCGAACGTGAACGCGTCGATCTCCCAGGTCGTGTCGACGTCGTCGAGGTCGCGGGTGCGACGCGCCGGGACGATCGAGACCTCGTCGAGCCCGTAGGCGCGCCGGGCGTCCTTGCCCCGTCCGATGGCGATGTCGGCCACGGTCAGCGCGGTCGCAGCGACTTGAGGATCTGGCGGGCGACCTGGGTGTTCATCTCCCAGACGGCCTGCTCGGCGGCGTCGCGGACCCGCTTGACCACGCTGCCGCCGGTGACCTCCTCGACCGAGTCGAGCCCGTCGATGATGGCGTCACGGGTGGTGTCGGTGGCCTTGTAGCCCAGCCCGGTGATGGCCTTGACGACGTCGTGCTGGGCGATTGGCTCGGGGGCGGCGGCGGCGATGATGCGCAGCGCCTCCTTCGTGAGCTCGGCCCCCTGGCTGACCGCGTCGGTCGCCTCGATGTGGCCGGCGTCCTCGCCCTCGATCGACGCCAACCAGCGCCGCACCTTGACGACGAGCTCGCCGTGGGTCTCGCCCTCGAAGGACAGGGTGGCCATGGGCGGCAGGTTAGTGCGACCTCCGCCGGCCGCCCGGGGCCCCGGCCCGAACCCCGCCGACCACCCTGAGCCCTCGACCGGGCCCGGGCGCGATCATCCGGCGCGCAGGTCGTCGGGGTAGTTGGCGTACCAGGCGGTGACGCCGCCCTGCCGCCGCAGCACGTCCTCCCACAGCGTGTCGGGACGGCGGGTGACGAGGTCGATCGGCTCGGGCTCGACCACCCACCACGCCCGCTCGGCGACCTCGCCCTCGAGCTGGCCCGGACCCCAGCCCGCCTGCCCGACGAAGAGGCGGATCTCGGCCGGCGCGTCGGGCAGGTCGTCGGGATCGAGGTGGAGGTCGACCGCGCCGCCGCGGGCGAGGCCGATCATCCCGTCGGTGCCGACCGGGCCACCGTCGAACACGACGCCGGGCGCGGCCGCCCGGGCGCCCCAGCCCACCAGCACCTCGGCCGCCGGGGTGGCGGTCGGGCGGTTGAGGATGACGCCGAGCGCGCCCTCGTCGGAGTGGGCGAGGACGCTGATGACCGTGCGGTCGAAGATGCCGTCGCCGACCAGCGGGGTCGCCACCAGGAGGCGGCCGGCGAGCTCGATCGGGGGCATCGACCCAGGATGCCACCACCCCGGCCGCGGTCGCCGGGGCCGTCGGGCAGCATGGCGCGGTGGAGGAGATGACCTCGACACGGGTCGACCGGTGGATCTGGGCGGTGCGACTCACCCGGACCCGATCCGAGGCGACCGACCTGTGCCGCGCCGGGCACGTCAGGGTCGACGGGCGGTCGGCCAAGCCGGCGACGGCGGTCGGCGTCGGAAGCCGGGTGCGGGCGAGGGTCCGGGGCGTCGAGCGCGACGTCGAGGTGACCCGGGTCGTCGACAAGCGCGTCGGCGCGGCCGTCGCCGCCGGGTGCCTCGTCGACCACTCCCCGCCCCCACCGCCCCGCGACTCGGTGCCCCCGCTCCTCTTCGGCGAGCGCGACCGCGGCACCGGACGTCCGACCAAGCGCGACCGCCGCCGCATCGACCGCGAGGTCGGCCGCCGCCGCACCTAGCTAGCGCCGCCGCTCCTAGCGACCGCCGCGCGGGTGGTAACGGTTTTCCTCCGACCCCACCTGTTACCCGTGGCGGTCGATGAGGGTCCAGAGGTGGTCGAGGTGGGCGGCGGTGGTGCCGGTCTGGCCGACCGAGACCCGGATCAGGAAGCGGTCGTCGATGCGGGTGTGGGACAGGCCGACCCGGCCGGTGGCGTTGAGGTCGGCGAGCAGCCGCTCGGTCGCCCCGTCACCGTCACGGTGCGCGAAGCACAC
>JAAYBP010000325.1 GCA_012730075.1 Acidimicrobiales bacterium
ACCGGGCCTACGAGGCGGAGAAGCGGCGCCGCGGCCTGGTCGACTTCGATGACGTCCTCGGCCGGTGCGCCGACGCCCTCGACGTCGACCCCACCTTCGCCGCCGCCCAGCACTGGCGCTTCCGGCACCTCTTCGTCGACGAGTTCCAGGACGTCAACCCGCTCCAGCACCGGCTCCTCATGGCGTGGCTCGGCGACCGGGACGACCTGTGCGTCGTCGGCGACCCCGACCAGGCGATCTACCGCTGGAACGGAGCCGACGCGGGCTTCCTCACCGGGTTCGCCCGCCACCACCCCGGTGCGGCCGTCGTCCGGTTGCGCACGAACTACCGCTCGACGCCCGAGGTCCTCTCGGTGGCGACCACCGCGCTCGGCGGCCGCCGACCGACCTCGGCGCGGGCGCATCGCGATTCCGGCCCGGCGCCGAGGATCGTGCGCTACGCGACCGACGCCGACGAGGCCCACGGTGTCGCCGCCGCCGTCCGCCACGCCCACGTGCCCGGCGGCCGCTGGGATCGCCAGGCGGTGCTCGTGCGCACCAACGCCCAGATCCCGCTGCTCGAGCAGGCCCTGGCCCGCGCCCGCATCCCGTCGCGGGTCCGCGGGGCCAGCCCGCTGCTCGCCCTCCCGATCGTCGTCGAGGCGCTGCGTGACCTCCGCACCGGCCCGGCCGTCTCCCTCACCGTCGCCCTCACCGACCTCGAGGCCCGCGCCGCCGACGAGGCCGACGCCGGACGCGCCGAGTCCGCCGACGCCCTCGCCAACGTCGTCCGCCTCGGCCGGGAACTGCTCGTGCTGGAGCCGCACGCCACCCCCGCCGACCTGCGGCCGTGGCTCGTCACCGCACTCGGCGCCGACGGTCCCGGCAACGACGGTGACGCCGTCGACCTGGTCACGTTCCACGCGGCCAAGGGCCTGGAGTGGCCGGTCGTGCACCTCGCCGGCGTCGAGGACGGCTTCGTCCCCGTCGCCCACGCCCGCACCCCCGAGGCCGAGGCCGAGGAGCGCCGCCTCCTCTACGTGGCCGCGACCCGGGCCGAGGACGAGCTGCACGTGTCCTGGGCCCAGGAGCGCACCCTCCGCGACCGCACCGTGGCCCGCCGGCCCTCGCCCTACCTCGACGCCATGGCCACCGAGGTGGCCGCCGCGGGGCTCCGGGCCGCCCCCGCCGATCCCCTAGCGGGACTGGAGGCGTCGCGCGCCGCCCTCGGGCGGGCGACCGCGAACGACCCGGACCTGGACCTGCTGCGCGCCCTGCGGGCGTGGCGCTCGCGGGTCGCCCGCCAGGCGGGCGTCCCCGACCCGGTCGTCCTGCCCGACGCCGTGCTCTCGGCGATCGCCCACCGGCGGCCGACGACCGTCGACGACCTGGCCCAGGTCCGGGGACTCGGACCGATCTCCCTCGCGGAGCACGGCGAGTCCCTGCTCGCCGTCGTCGGCGCCGCCCCCGACCCCGCCGCGGACCCCGCGCCCGACCCGGGAGGGATCCCGTGCGCTTCGACCTGACCCAGCGCATCGACGCGCCCGTCGACGAGGTCGCGGCCGCCTACGCCGGCCGCGACCTGTACGAGCACCTGGGAGCCACGACCAAGCTCGGTCCGCCCGAGGTGCTCGACCGCACCGAGCGCGACGGCAGCGTCGAACTCCGCATCCGGTACCGGTTCATCGGCGATCTCGCGCCCGCCGTCACGGCCGTCGTCGACCCCGAGCGGCTGACCTGGGTCGAGGTGTCCCACCACGACCTCGCGGCCCGCACCGTCGCCGTGGAGCTCCAGCCGGACCACTACGCCGACCGCCTGCGCTGCTCTGGGACGTACCGCTACCGCGAGATCGACGACGGGACGACCGAGCGCGTCGTCGAGGGCGACCTGCGGGTGCGGGCGCTGCTCGTCGCCGGCGCGGTCGAGCGCGCCATGGTGTCGGGCCTCGCCGAGCACCTGGCCGAGGAGGCCTCGGCGGTGGCGGCCTTCCTCGGCGCGACCTGACCCGTCAGGCTCCGCCCCGATCGTCAGGCGGCGCCGCCACCCCCGCCCACCCGGCGGTCGAACCGCTCGGCCAGCTCCCGGAACTTCGACCCGTCGATCGACACGAACAGGCCCTCCGCCTCGGCGGTCACCTCACCGTCGGCGAGGATGCGCCCCGATGTGAACACCTTGCGGCCCTCGATCCGGTCGAAGCGGCCGACGATCTCCAGCGGCGCCCGCAACGGGGTCGGCCGCCGGTAGTTGACCGTCAACCGCACGGTCATGCCCGGCGCCCCGGAGTACGCCTGGGCGGCCCCGAGCACCTCGTCGAACGCGGCGGCCACGAAGCCGCCGTGAACACACCCCGGC
>JAAYBP010000326.1 GCA_012730075.1 Acidimicrobiales bacterium
CCAGGCCGTCCGCCAGATCGAGCTCGACGTGTTCCGCGACGACGAGGGCGGGAAGTACTCCGAGCCCCTGCTGCGGGCCGTCGCCGGCCACGGCCCGCACGACCCGGCGATGGACGAGCCCGGCACCAAGGTGCTCCACATCCAGGACGTCGACTACCGCTCCACCTGCCTCGCCCTGGTCGACTGCCTCGCCGACATCGAGGAGTGGTCCGACGCCAACCCCGACCACCTCCCGCTCGCCGTGCTCGTGGAGCTCAAGGACACGCCTCTGGTGATCGGCGACATCGAGTTCACCACGCCCGACCCCTGGAACTCCGCCGCCATGGACGCCCTCGACGAGGAGATCCTGAGCGTCGTCCCCCGCGACGAGATCATCACGCCCGACGACGTGCGCGGCGGGCACGCCACCCTCGAGGAGGCGGTCACCACCGACGGCTGGCCGACGGTCGACGAGAGCCGCGGCAAGGTCATGTTCCTGATGGACAACGGCGGCGGGTACCGCTCCGACTACCTCGACGGTCACCCGACGCTCGAGGGCCGGGTGATGTTCACCAACTCCAACCCCGGTTCGCCCGATGCCGCCTTCGTGAAGCGCAACGAGCCCCGCGGCAACGTCGCGGCCATCCAGGACCTCGTCGAGACCGGCTACGTCGTCCGGACCCGGGCCGACGCCGACACCGTCGAGGCCCGAACCGGTGACTTCACCGGCCGCGACGCCGCCTTCGAGAGCGGCGCCCAGTGGGTGTCGACCGACTATCCGGTGCCCGAGTACGCCGAGCCGTTCGGCACCGGCTACGTCGTGCAGATCCCCGGCGACGGAGTAGCCCGGTGCAACCCGGTCAACGCGCCCGAGGGGTGCGTCGACCTGTCGATCGAGGACCTCACGACCCCGGACGCCCGTCTCTACGTCGACTTCCTGTACGGCCTGTTCCTCGGGCGGACGGCGGGCCCGGTCGAACGTGAGCACTGGGCACCGCTCGTCGCCGCCCCGTCGACCCGGTCACGCGCCGTCGCGTCGATCGCCCGCTCCCGCGAGGCGGCCCGCGGGCACCTCCTCGACTCCGCCTACGAGCGCATCCTCGGCCGTGGTGCCGACGCCGCGTCCCGCGACTTCTGGGCCGACCGGGTCGCCGCCGGCTGGACGATGGGTCGCGTCGAGGTGGGCCTCGCGGCGTCGGCCGAGGCGCTGTCGCGGGCCGGAGGCACCGACGGAGCGTGGATCGACCGGTTGTACCTGACCGGGCTCGGACGTCCGGCCGACGCCGCGGGGCGCACGTGGTTCCTCGACGCGCTGAGCGCCGGCGCCACCCGCTCGACCGTCGCCCGGTCGGTCCTGTTCTCGCCCGAGGGCCGCGGGCGTCGCGTCGCCGACGCGACCGCCCAGACGCTCGGCCGTGGCCCGACTCCCGGCGAGACGTCCACCCTCGTGGCGTGGCTCGGCACGAACCTCGACACCGTCGGCCTGGTCGCGGACCTGGCCGCCACCAGCGAGGCGTACCTTCGGGTCACGACCCCGGAGTAGGACCGGCCGACCCCGGACGTAGGCCCCCTCGGCCCGGCTGCGTAGCATCGGCGGTCCCATGGACCCCGTCGTCATCCTC
>JAAYBP010000327.1 GCA_012730075.1 Acidimicrobiales bacterium
GGCGCCGCGCGGGGGGAGGTGATCCTCCAGGTGGCCAGGCCGGCTACCAGCGCCACCACGGCGGCCAGCACCAGCCACCGGCGGGCCAGCTCCTGCGGACTCGGACGCCGCATCCCGCCAGGCTGCCACGGCCCCGCCCCGATTTCACCCGCGGCCGCGCCGCAGCCGCGCCGCCGAACCACACGAGGTGCCTGGAGGCCGAGCCGACAGGCGAGGCCGACCCAGCAAGCACGGCACCGCAAAGTTCCGAGCGCAGCGAGGAATCCGTCTAGCGACGACGCCCGCTTTCCGCCAACGCTCCTGGCACCTCGTGTGGTTTTGGCGCGACACACTGGCGGGATGACGAACGTGCCCGATGCCGCGCCCCGGTGGGACCTCTCGCCGTTCTTCTCCGGCCTCGACGACCGGTCGCTGGTCGCCTCGATCGAGGAGGTCGGAGCGGAGGTCGAACGCCTGCGGGCGCTGTGCGACGAGCACGACGTCCGGGCGGGGGAGCGGCGCGCCGCGACGCCGGCCGACGGCGAGGTCGCGGGGCGGGTGCTCACCGCGGTGAACGACCTGCTCGAGCGGGTCCGCCTCGCCGGCGCGTTCCTGTACGCCCGGGTCTCGACCGACGCACGCGACGCCGAGGCCGCCCGCCTCCACGCCCAGCTCCAGGCGGCGACGGCCGGGCTCTCACCGCTGGTGAAGCGGATCGAGGCGTGGGCGGCGCGCCTCGGCGCCGACGCCCTCGCGGATCTCGATCCGGTGGCCGCCGACCACCACTTCTGGCTGAGTCGGGGCCAGCGACTGGCGTCGCGGCAGATGTCCGAGGCCGAGGAGGGGCTGGCCGCCGAGCTCGGACTGACCGGCGGTCGGGCGTGGGCGCGCCTCCACGGCGACCTGACCGCCACGCTCACCGCGACGGTCGACCTCCCCGATGAGGGCTCGACCGAGATGCCGGTCACCGAGGCACGGGGACTGGCCGCCCACCCCGACGGGGCGGTGCGGCGCGCCGCGTTCGACGGCGAGGTCGAGGCCTGGCGGCGGGTGGAGATGCCGCTCGCCCTGGCGCTGTCGTCGCACCGCGGCGAGATGCTCGTGCTGAACCGGCGGCGGGGGTGGGCCGACGCGCTCGAACCGGCGCTCGCCACGAACAACGTCGACCGCGCGACCCTCGACGCGCTCAACGCCGCGGTGGTCGACTCGCTCCCGGCATTCGCCCGCTACCACCGGGCCAAGGCCCGTGCCCTCGGCCACGGGGATCGGGGCCTGCCGTGGTGGGATCTCCTCGCACCGATGGGCACGCCCCGACGGTTCGCCTGGCCCGAGGCGGTCGCGGCGGTCGAGGACGCGTTCGGCACCTACTCGCCGGCGCTGGTCGACCTCGTGCGCCGGGCGGTCGCCGAGAGCTGGGTCGACGCCGATCCCCGGCCCGGGAAGGCCGGCGGCGCCTACTGCATGCCCGTCCGCGACGGCGAGAGCCGGGTGCTGATGAGCTTCGACGGCTCGTTCAACAGCGTGCAGACCCTCGCCCACGAGCTCGGCCACGCGTACCACAACACCCAGCTCGGCCTGCGGCCGTGGCTGCTGCGCCAGACGCCGATGGCCCTCGCCGAGACCGCGAGCATCTTCTGCGAGACGGTGATGGTCGAGTCCGGCCTCGGGGCCGCGGGCGACGACGCCGGCGCCCGGCTGGCGATCCTCGACGGCGACCTCGCCGGCTCCGCCCAGGTCGTCGTCGACATCCACTCCCGGTTCCTGTTCGAGACGGCGCTCTCCACCGAACGGGGGCGCGGACCGCTCGGCCCGGAGCGCATGACCGAGCTCATGGCCGAGGCGCAGACCGCCGCCTACCGGGACGGCCTCGACCCCGACGCGCGGCACCCCTACATGTGGGCGGTGAAGGGGCACTACTACACCGCCTTCTACAACTGGCCCTACACGTTCGGCCTGCTGTTCGGGCTCGGTCTCTACGCCGCGTTCCGGGACGATCCCGAGCGCTTCCGAGGCGGCTACGACGACCTGCTCGGTGCCACCGGCATCGACGACGCTGCCCCGCTCGCCGCCCGCTTCGGCATCGACATCCGCGATCAGGCCTTCTGGGCGTCCAGCCTCGCCGTCATCACCGACCGCATCGCCGAGGCGGAGGCGCTCCTGTCCTGAGCGGCCCCGTCGCGCCGCTCGGGACGACAGGTGGAACCCGGTACCGGTTGTCGTCGTTCCGTGGACGCTTGTCGGCCGTCGATGACGGGTTTCCGTACTGGGAACGACGGGACCGCCTCCGCGACGACGGATGGAACCCGGTACCGGGTGTCGTCACGGGGTCGCGGGGTGGTGTCAGCGGGGCTGGACGTCGGGGCCGCGGGGCGGGCCGGCGGAGGTGAACCGGGTGCCGGGTGGGTCGACCGCCCAGGCGGCCTCGCCGTCCCAGCGGTCGTCGTGGACCAGTTCGGCGAGCGGACGTCGCCGCACCGGGCCGTGGTGGCCGACCGGCCGTCCGAGGCAGATCGTCGCCCCGATCACCACGTCGTCGGGGATGCCGAGCGACTCGCGCAGGTCGGCCTCGACCAGGGCGTGCCACATCGTCATGACTCCGCCGTAGCCGAGGGCCCGGGCGGCGAGCAGGAGGTTCTGGCAGGCCGGGTAGATCGACGCCCCCTCGGTCGGGTCGGGGGCCCGGTGGCGGCGGTAGCAGGCGAGCACCACCGCCGGGGTCTCCTCCAGGTGATCGACGAAGTGGCGCATGGTCGCCGCCATGCGCGCCTTGGGGGTGCCCGCCTCGGCGCCGGACCCGGACCGGTAGCCGTCGGCCGCCTCCTTGGCGTCCCACGCAGCCCGGAAGCCCTCGCCCAGGATCGCCTTGGCCCGCCTCGCCCCCGGTCCGTCGCGGAGCACGAGGAAGCGGTACGGCTGGCGGTTCGATCCCGACGGCGCCCGGCTGGCGTGCCACAGGATCGTCGCCAGGTCGTCGTCGGGGATCGGCTCGGGCCGGTACCGCCGGATCGTCCGGGTCGTGGCCATGCCCTCGAGGAGGTCCATGCCCGCCGGACTACCAGACCGCCCCGCCCGCCGCCCTCGCTCCGGCCCGCTCCAGCCGAGGGCGTTACATCTGGGGTCTGACCCCAGATGTAACGCGCGGTCAACGGTGCGCGCGCGGGATTTCTGGGTACAGCACGCTCCGAGTTCGCCGCGGGTGTTGCGTTTGGATGCATTTCATGCTTTCTTGTCCATCCATGATCAGCCGTGCGGCAGCCGTCGCGGTGACCGTCCTCCTGCTCACCGCCGGCGCCTGTGGAGGTGACGACGACTCGGACCCGACCACCACGGCCGACCCCACCACCACCGCCCCC
>JAAYBP010000328.1 GCA_012730075.1 Acidimicrobiales bacterium
CCTCGGATCGGTCTCGAGCGATCAGGTGGTCGAACTCGTCAACACCGCCCTCGCCAAGTTCTGACGACCGTTACATCCGGGGTCTGACCCCAGATGTAACGCTGGAGCCCGAGAGGGGAATCGAACCCCTGACCTGCTCATTACGAGTGAGCCGCTCTGCCGACTGAGCTACCCGGGCGGACGGCCGACGTTAGCGGCCGCGCCCGCCGCGGGCCGCTTCGGTTCGGGCACGCGGCACGGCCACCCCGGCCGGCGTGAGGCTCGATCAGGCGGTGAGCAGCTTCTCGCGGAAGAGGCCGAGCACGAGGTCGAGCGCGTCGCGGGTGGGGGTGCCGGGCTCGTCGACGAGGTCCTCGGTGAGCACCGAGTGGGCGGCCTTGCGGTGACCGTGGGGGTTGCCGGGCGAGGAGTCGATCTCGACGCCGACGAAGCGGTCGCCGAGCAGCTCGCGCAGGGTCGAGAACCGCTCCGGCGGGCTGAGCTTGTCGCCGGTGAACCGCAGGCCGAGCACGGTGA
The DNA here is from genome assembly GCA_012730075.1 of Acidimicrobiales bacterium. Classification (GTDB taxonomy): domain Bacteria; phylum Actinomycetota; class Acidimicrobiia; order Acidimicrobiales; family Iamiaceae; genus Iamia. The sequence continues at coordinate 517 of JAAYBP010000328.1, forward strand.
CGTCGTTGGCGGCGCAGGCGGCGACCATGGCGTCGGTGTCCTCGCGGGAGAGGCCTACGTCGGCGCGGTGGGCGGCGGTGGTGCCGAACGGGAGCGACGGCTGGGAGAGCACCGGCGCCAGCACCCGCCCGTCCGCGATCAACCCGAGGGCGAAGCCACCGGTGAAGCACATGCCGACCGCGCCGACGCCGGGCCCGCCGCACTCGTCGTGGAGGTCTCGCCCCAGCGCCCGCAGCCAGTCCATGACCGGCGAGGTCCGCCGTCGGGCCAGGACGGTGAACTCGCGGGAGATGCACGCGGGACCGATCGTCGTGAGCGCGTCGGCCGTCGCCGTGCGGTTGCCGCCACGGAACGGGTCGCGTCCGGGCACGCCGAAGAGGTGGGGCATCGCCACCGTGCAGCCGAGGTCGACCACCCGGCGGGCGAAGTCGATCACCTTGGGCGTGATGCCGGGGATCTCGGCCATCACGATCACCGCCGGACCCGACCCGGCCCGGTAGACCGCCCGGGTCCGCCCGTCGTAGGTGCGCTCCGCGCGCTCGAAGCCTTCGATCCCGTCGTCCATCGGCGGCGACGCTAACGGGGGTCGACGGTCCCCGTGGTCCAGACCGGACGCGACCGCTGACGGTGGTCGACCACGCGCGGTGGTCGTCATCGACGCGAAGAGCGACCGCCGTCCGCGACAATGGTCGGGCACGCGCGGTCCGCCGCCGCGGCGCACCCCCTCCACCGATCGGATCCAGCCATCCCGAACCGTCCTCCCGACCTCTCGTCGACCGTCGACCGCGAGGCGGCCATCGCCACCGCCCGGTCGGTGCTGTTCGAGCGCAACGCCCGGGGCACCGCGGTCACCGCACCCGATGGCACGGTGCTCGACGTGAACCCGGAGTTCGAGCGGATCATGGGGCGCGACCGCGGCGAGATGATCGGCCGGTCCCTGGTCGACCTGGCCCAGGCCGACCACCGGCCGCTGACCCTTGCCTGGATGGACCGCGCCGCCCGAGGCGACGACACGCCCCTCCACAGCGAGACCAAGGTGGGCGACGAGCCCGGACGGGCCCGTTGGTTCGTCACCGACGGGGTGGCCGCCCGCGACGACGACGGTCGCCTCGTCGCCCTGGTGCTCTCGGTCGAGGAGGCCACCGCCGCCCGTCGCCTGCACGGCCAGCTCGCCTCGGCCCACAACGACTTCGCCGCCCTGGTCGAGCTGCTCCCCGTCGCCGTCTGCCGCAGCCGCGCCGGCACGGTGCTCGTCTGGAACCCGGCCGCCGAACAGCTCTTCGGGTGGGCCGCGGCCGACGTCGTGGGCCGATCCGCCGACTCGCGGGACGATGCGGGCGACGACCTGTCCGCCCTGCTCGCCGGCATCGCCGCGTCCGATCGGATGGACGGCGACGACGTCACCGTGCGCACCAAGGCGGGCGAGACCCTCCAGGTCCGCGCCTGGACCGCGCCGGTCCTCGGCCCGAAGGGTCAGCCCGAGACGCTGTCGCTGGTCGTCGACCTCACCGAGGACGTCCGCATCCAACGGGCGGTGGAGCTCCAGGAGCATCGGTGGCGCAGCCTGGTCAAGAACGTCGCCGACGTGATCACCGTCGTCGACGCCGACGGCTACGTGCAGGCGAGCGCGGGCGAGGTCCGCACGATCCTCGGCTACCCGCAGGGCACGTGGACCAGCGCCCGCATCCACGACCTGGTGCACCCCGACGACCTCAGCCACGTCGAGGGGGTGATGGACGAGGTGCTCGCCCGACCCGGGGTCACGATCACCACCGAGACCCGCCTCCGCCACCAGGACGGCACGTGGATCGACGTCGGGGTCAGCGCGATCAACCAGCTCGACGACCCGGCGGTCGCGGGCCTGGTGGTCACGACCCACAACATCACCGAGCGCAAGCGGGCCCAGGCACTGGTCGCCAGCCAGTCGCACATCCTCGAGCTGATCGGCCGGGGCGAGGCCTTCGACGACGTGATGGAGTCGGTCGCGGCGATGGTCGAGGACCACGACGACGGCACCCGGGTGGCGGTCCTCCTGATCGACGGCGACCGGTTCCGACCCCGGTACGCCCGGATGAGCGGGCCTCCCGGCCGGGTCCGCGCCCGCCTGGTCGAGATCGAGGTCGGGTCGCTGGTCGGCCTGCTCGACCCCGAGGGCGGCGACGGTCCCGTGGTGATGGAGGCGTCCGACCCCGACAGCCCGCTCGACCGCGCCCTGCGGGCGACGATGACGCGCGAGGAGGTCGGCACCATGTGGCTGTCTCCGGTCGTCGACCGGGCCGACCGCAACGCGGGGGCGGTCATCGTGGGGTTCAACCGGCACGGCCACCGACCCTCCGACCACGCCCGCCGGGCGATCGACACCGCCGCCTCCCTCGTCAGCATCGCCCTCGAACGGCGGGCGACGGTCAACGAGCTCGCCCACCGGTCGCTGCACGACGACCTCACCGGCCTCCCCAACCGCACGCTCCTCCTCGACCGCCTCCAGACGTCGCTCGACCGGGTGCAACGCCTCGGCCGAGACCTCGGTGTGCTCTACGTCGACCTCGACCGCTTCAAGCTCGTCAACGACAGCCTCGGCCTCGCCGGCGGCGACGACGTCCTCACGCAGGTCGCCGCCCGGCTCAACGCGGTGACGCGTCCCGACGACACGATCGCCCGCGTCGCGGCCGACGAGTTCGTCATCGTCTGCGACCGCCGGGACGGCGGGCTCGCCGCGGTGCTGTCGGTCGCCGACCGGCTCACCGAGGCGATGAAGGAGCCCTTCACGTCCGGGCAGGGCGAGCTGTTCCTCACCGCGAGCCTCGGCCTCGCCCTCAGCACTCCCGGTGTCGACGCCGCCTCACTGCTACGCCACGCGGACGCGGCGATGTACCGGGCGAAGCAGCGCGGCCGCGACCGGCTCGAGATGTACGACGCGGCGATGCAGGCCAGCGCCCACGACCGGCTCGCCCTCAGCTCCGACCTGCGGCGGGCGCTCGAGAAGGACGAGCTGTACCTCGTGTACCAACCGATCATCCAGCTCGGCACGGGCGCGGTCGTCGGCGCCGAGGCGCTGTGCCGTTGGCACCACCCGCGTCGCGGCGAGATCCCGCCGGGGGCGTTCATCCCGGTCGCGGAGGAGTCCGGCACGATCGCCGAGATCGGCTCGTGGGTGCTCGACACCGCCCTCGCCGAGCTGGCCGCCGTACCCGCGCTCACCGACCGCCCCTTCACGCTGTCGGTCAACCTGTCCCCCCGCCAGCTCGACGACCAGAAGCTCGTCGCCCGGGTCTCCGACGCGCTCGACGCCCACGGCTGGTCGCCCGACCGGCTGTGCCTGGAGCTGACCGAGACGGCGATCACCCAGGACCTCGACGCGGCCCTCCGCACCCTGGTCCGCCTGCGCCAGGGCGGGGTGCGGGTGGCGGTCGACGACTTCGGCACGGGTTACTCGTCGCTGACCCACCTCCACCGGCTGCCGATCGACATCATCAAGATCGACCGCTCGTTCATCACCCCGCTGGGCGAGACCGCCCCCACCGACCGATCGACGGTGGCGTCGGTCGTTCTCGGCATCGCCCAGGCGATGGACCTCATGGCCGTCGCCGAGGGCGTCGAGACCTCCGCCCAGCTCAATGCCCTGCGCGACCTCGGATGCGAGCTCGGCCAGGGCTACCTGTTCTCCGTGCCGGTCCCCGCCGCCGCCCTGGTGAACCTGCTCGACGAGGTCGACTGAACGACGAGGTCGACTGAGCGGCGGTCGTCCCCTGGACGCCCGTTCGGCGTCAGCGGGGCGACAGGCGCAGCAGGAGCGCCTGGAGCAGTAGCTCCTCGTTGGGGTTGCGCACCAGGGCGTCGGCCGCCTGCCAGATGGCGTCGAGCACGGTGCCGACGGCGTCGACGCGCCCGGCCCCCGGCTCGCCGAGCAGCTCGTCGCGGTACGCGCGGGCCATCTCGCCCAGGCCCATGCGCAGCTCGTCGGTGCGCAGGCGGCGGCGCTGGCGCTTGTGTCGCTCCTCCAGCGTCTTGGCGCCCGATCCACGGAGGCCGTGGCGTTCGATCCGCTCCTCGAGGGCGGCGGCCTCCTCGGCCTGGCGCTCCTGGAGGGCGGCCGCGGCGTCGTCGATCGCGGCGCGCAGCTCGGCGACGACCTCGGCGACCGCGTGGCCGGAACCGTCGAGCCGGGCGGGCACGTCGCGCCAGGCCGCCAGCCGCAGGGCGAAGCGCTCGTCGGCGGCGAGGAGGCGCGCCCGGCCCAGATCGCCGTGGGCGGCCCCCGCGATGCGGCGGGCATCGTCGTCGGACAGGCCGTCGGCCTCCAGCGCCGCCGCGACCACCTCGTCGGAGAGGGCCGGGAACTCGATCGGCACGCACCGCGACGCGATCGTCACCAGCTCGTCGGGGACGTCGTCGGCGAGGACCACGAACACCGTGCCCGCCGGCGGCTCCTCGATGGTCTTGAGGAGCTTGCCGGCGGTGGCGTCGGCGACGAGGTGGAACTCCTCGAGCACCAGCACCTTGCGCGCCCCCTCGACCGGCTTCAGCGACGCCAGCCGGACGATCTCGACGGCCTGGGCGACCTGGATGCTCGCCCCCTCGCGACGCACCACCGTGACGTCGGGGTGCTGGAGGTCGGCGGCGAGCTGCCGGTGGCGGGCGGCCGCGGCCGGGTCGTCGGTACCGGCGGCGAGGATCTCACCGGCGAACACGGCGGCGGCGCGGTCCTTGCCCGACCCGGGTGGCCCGACGAACAGGTAGGCGTGCAGGGGTTCGGCGGCCGCGGCCCTCAGCAGGGCGACCGCCCGATCCTGCCCGGGCACCGCGTCCCAGGGGTCGGAGGCGGCGTCGGCGGTCACCGGCCCATCGTGGCCCGCCCCGTCCACCCCCCGCCAGACCTCAGGGAAGGCGGGCGGCGACGACGTCGCGGACCCGGGCCTCGACCTCGGCGACGGTGCCACCGCCGTCGACGATGACCCAGCGCTGCGGATCGGCCGCGGCGAGGGACCCGAACCCGTCGGCGACGAGCGAGTGGAAGTCGTCGCCCGCCTTCTCCAGCCGGTCGCGGGCGCCGCCGATGCGGGCCCGGGCCTCGGCGGGGTCGACGACGAGCAACACGACGACGTCGGGCTGGAGCCCGTGGGTCGCCCAGAGCGACAGGTTGCGCACCTCGTCGACCGGCAGGCCGCGGCCGTAGCCCTGGTAGGCCACCGACGAGCCCAGGTAGCGGTCGGTGACGACGTCGCGGCCCGCGGCGAGGGCCGGCTCGACGACCTCGGCGACGTGCTGGGCCCGGTCCGCGGCCATCAGCAGCGCCTCGGCCCGGTCGACGAGGCCGTTGTCGTCGGCCGCGAGGACGATGTCGCGGACCCGCGCGCCGATGGCGGTGCCGCCCGGCTCGCGGGTGAGCACCGCGCCGAGGCGCTCGGCGAGGAGCCGGGCCTGGGTCGACTTGCCGCACCCCTCGCCGCCCTCGAAGGCGATGAACCGACCCCGCCCCACGGCCTCAGTCGTCCGCGCCGGACGCCTTCTTCTTCGCCGCCGCCTTCTTGGTGCCGGCCTTCTTCCTGGCCGGCGCCTTCTTCTTGGCGGCCTTCTTCTTGGCCCCCCGCTTCTTCGCCGGCCCCCGGGCGCGCCGGTCGGCCAGCAGCTCGATCGCCCGCTCGAGCGTGACGCTCTCGGGCGTCTCGCCGCGCGGCACCGTCGCGTTGGTCTCGCCGTCGGTGACGTAGGGGCCGAAGCGCCCGTCCTTGATCACGATCGGCTTGCCCGACACCGGATCGGCGGTCTCGAAGTCGCGGAGCGGCGGGGCGGGCGCGCGCTGACCACGCCGCTGCTTCGGCTGGGCGAAGATCCGCAGCGCCTCTTCGAGGGAGACGGTGAACATCTGCTCCTCGGTCTCCAGGCTGCGGCTGTCGGTGCCCTTCTTGAGGTACGGGCCGTAGCGGCCGTTCTGGGCGGTGATCTCCTCGCCGCTCTCGGGGTCGGCGCCGACGACGCGGGGCAGCGTCAGCAGGCGCAGGGCGTCGTCGAGGGTGATGTCGTCGAGCGTCATCGTCTTCAGCAGCGACGCCGTCTTGGGCTTGGTCTTGGCCCCGTCGACCATCTCGCCGAGCTGCACGTAGGGCCCGAACCGACCCGGCTTGGCGAACACCTCCAGGCCGGTGTCGGGATCGGTGCCGAGCGGCTTGTCGCCCTTCGGTGCCGACAGCAGCTCCATCGCCTTGGCCACGTCGAGCTCGTCGGGCGCGAGGTCCTCGGGTACCGACGCCGTGTCCTCGCCGCGCCGCACGTAGGGGCCGTAGCGACCCGGCTTGACGACGATCGGAACGCCGTCGGGATCGTCGCCGATCGGGATCGAGTTGATGGCGGCGGCGTCGATGGTCTCGAGCCCGTCCTTCACCAGACGGTCGAGGCCGCGGCGTCCCTGGTCGGTCGCCTCGGCGCCGTCGTCGCCGAACCAGAACCGGCGGAGCCACGGCTCCCGTTCGAGGGCGGCGGCCGCGATCTGGTCGAGCTCGTCCTCCATCCGGGCGGTGTAGGCGTAGTCGACGAGGTCGCTGAAGTGCTCCTCGAGCAGCTTGACCACCGCGAACGCCGTCCACGACGGGACCAGCGCGCTGCCCTTCTTCCAGACGTAGCCGCGGTCCTGGATGACCTGCATGATCGAGGCGTAGGTCGACGGGCGCCCGATGCCGAGCTCCTCGAGCCGCTTGACGAGCGACGCCTCGGTGTAGCGGGCCGGCGGCGACGTGGTGTGGCCGAGCGCCTCGACCTCGTCCGCGGTGAGCGTCTGGCCCTCGGCGAGCGGCGGCAGCAGCGTCTCGCGGTCGTCGAGCTGGGCCTCGGGGTCGTCCGCGCCCTCGACGTAGGCCCGCATGTAGCCGGGGAAGGTGATCGTGCGCCCCGACGCCGACCACTCGGTGGCGGTGGAGCCCGCGGCGTCGGCCTCGGCGGACGGGGCGGTGAGGCGCACCGACAGGGTGCGGCCGCGGGCGTCCTCCATCTGGCAGGCGACCGTGCGCTTCCACACGAGGTCGTAGAGGGCGAGGGAGTCGCCGCGCAGCTCGCCCCGCAACGAGTCGGGTGTGCGGAACGTCTCACCCGCCGGACGGATCGCCTCGTGGGCCTCCTGGGCGTTCTTGACCTTCCGGCTGTAGGTGCGGGGCGCGGCCGGCAGGTAGTCGGGCCCGTACATCTGTGCGATCTGGCTGCGCGCCGCGGTGATCGCCGTCTCCGACAGGTTGGTGCTGTCGGTACGCATGTAGGTGATGTAGCCGCCCTGGTAGAGCTCCTGGGCGACGCGCATCACCTGGGCCGCCGACATGCGCAGCTTCCGACCACCCTCCTGCTGGAGGGTCGAGGTCATGAAGGGCGGCTTCGGCCGCGACGTGAACGGCTTCTCCTCGACGCTCGACACGGTGAACGTCGCCCCGTCCAGGCCGTCGCGCAGGCGACCGGCGCGGGCCTCGTCGAGGACGACCACGCCCTCGCGGGTCGGGCGCCCGTCCGAGCCGAAGTCGCGGCCCTGCGCCACCCGGGCCCCATCGACCGCGACGAGCGACGCCGAGAACCGGGGGTCGCTGGCGAAGGCGGCGGAGAGGTCCCAGTAGCCGGCCGACACGAACGCCATGCGCTCGCGCTCGCGCTCGACGACGAGGCGGACGGCCGGGCTCTGCACCCGCCCGGCGGACAGGCCCTGGTTGACCTTGCGCCAGAGCACGCTCGACACCGGATAGCCGAAGAGGCGGTCGACGATGCGTCGGGACTCCTGGGCGTTGACCAGCCCCATGTCGATGTCGCGCCACTCGTCGACCGCCCGCTCGATCGCGGGTCGGGTGATCTCGTGGAAGACCATCCGCTTCACCGGCACCCGGGGCTTCAGCTCCTCGAGCAGGTGCCAGGAGATCGCCTCGCCCTCGCGATCCTCATCGGTCGCGAGGTAGAGCTCGTCGACGTCCTTCAGCAGCGCCTTGAGCCGTCGGATCACGTCCTTCTTCCCCGTGTACACCTCGTAGGTGGGACGGAAACCGTCGTCGACGTCGACCCCCAGGCCCTTGGACGGGAGGTCGCGCACGTGCCCGACGGAGGACTCGACGACGAAGTCGGAGCCGAGGATCGCCTCGATCGTGCGAGCCTTGGCCGGCGACTCGACGATCACCAGGGAGCGGGCCATACGCGGGCAAAGGTACGGGGCGGGCGGTGCTCCGTGTCAAGCACCGGCCCGGAGACCACCCGCCGCAGCCATGCGCCCACGGGGGTTCGGGGTGGGCTATCAAACCTCCATGCCACTGCCGCGACCCGCCGAGGGTGAGGTCGTCGTCACCACCCCCCGGGCGGCCCGACGCCGCCGCGAGCTGCGCATGGTGGCCGTGTTCGTGGTCGCCGCCCTGCCCGTCGCCGCCGTCGTCTGGCTGATCGTCAACGCCCCGGCCGCCGTCCTATACGTCGTGGCCCAGACCCTCTTCCTGTGGTTCGGGTTCCGCCGCCGCGCCGACCCGCTGCTGCGCCTGTCACCGACCGGCATCTCCTACGAGCCGGGCCGCTTCCAGGTGCGCTGCGAGTGGGCCGACGTCGACTCGATCGGCACCGTGACGCTCCCCGACGCCGGTGAGGTGGAGGCGCTGATCCTGTCCGTCAGCGCCCTCCACTGGGCCGCCGACGAGCCGGTGCGGCGCGAGGCGATCGCCCGTGGCTGGGACCGCGCCGTTCCGATCGGCAGCTTCGAGCCCGAGTGGGAGTGGGGCCGCATCGGCGACGCCGTCCGCACCTGGGCCCCCTGGATCTTCGATCTCCCCGACGCCTAGCCCGCTCGCTTCGGGATCACTCGTCGAGGCGGGGCGGGCGACGGGCGGCCTTGCGCTCGGAGCGCTGACGCTTGTCGTCGAGCCGCCGCTCCCGGCTGCCCCGGGTGGGGCGGGTCGCGACGCGCCGGCGACGGGGGACGAGCGCGGCGGCGACCGACGCGGCCAGCCGTTCGCGCGCCAGGGCCCGGTTGCGGGCCTGGCTCCGCTCGTCGTCGGCCACCACCCGCACCGACGCTCCCAGGCGCGACGCGACCAGTCGCTTCTGGGCGGGCGTCAGGGCCGACGACGCCTCGACCTCGAAGCGCAGCTCGACCCGGGTGCTGGACCGGTTGGCGTGCTGGCCGCCCGGGCCGCCCGAGGGCGTGAACACCTCCACCAGCTCCCAGCCCGGGATGGTGACCCGGTCGTCGACGCGCAGGTCGTCGGCCACGGTCGGCTCAGACCGCGGGCGGCTCGGTGGCCTGGAGCACGACCCGCACCTGCGTGCCCTCCGGGCCGGACGTGATCTCCGATTCGTCGGACAGGGCCCTGATCAGCGGGATGCCCAGACCCCGCTCGATGCGCAGCCGGGACGGGTCGGTGACCTCGGGCAACACGTCGAGGCCGCCGGGATCGAAGCCGCCGCCCTCGTCGGCCACCACCAACTCGACCGCGTCGTCGGTCAGGTGGCACTCGATGGTGATCGCCGCGGTGGACGGGTCCGACCCGCGCTCGCGCAGCGCCTCGATGGCGTTGGTGCACGCCTCGGAGACGATCACGCGGAGGTCGTCGACGCGCTCGTCGTCGAGGATCGGCTCGATGCGAGCGGTGCCGGCGATGACCATCCGGACCAGCGCCAGGTACTCGGGTTGGGCGGGCACCCGGAGGCTGATCCGGTGGTGCTTCACCGCTCCACCGAGCCCGGCGCGACCTGCGGCATCCGACGACCCCCGAACGCCCGGGTCAGCCGGCGAGGGTGGCTTCGTCGACGGTGCGGTGGATGGCGAACACCTTGGTCAGCCCGGTGATCTCGAACACCTTGAGGATGCGCGGGCCGGTGCACACCAGGGCGAGGTCGCCCTCGTTGGTGCGCACCCGCTTCAGCGCTCCGACCAGCACGCCGAGACCGGTCGAGTCGATGAAGTCGACCTTCTCGAGGTCGACGACGATGCGGGTACGCCCCTCGCCCACCAGGCCCACCAGGCGCTCGCGGAGACGGGGCGCAGTGGCCACGTCGACCTCGCCCGAGACGGCGAGAACCGCCCACCCGTCACGCTCCGAGAGCTCCAAGCCCAGTTCGATCACGTATCGCTGCTCCTCGGTGTCGCCCGCACGCGCGATTGACCTGCCGAAAGCTACACCGCGAACCGTCCGGCACCGACGCCCCCTTCGGTCCCCGCGACCACAGCGGTGTAGTTACGCAACTGTCGTTAGCATTCGGGTTCCGCCCCGCGGGCCGACATCCGCCGGCCCGGCGGCGGTCGCCGATGTCCCTCGTCTCCGACGCCCCACCCGACCTGCTCCTCGACGTCCTACAGCGGCGCGCCGAGGGGCTGGTGCACGTCGAGCGACTGGCGGCGCGCCCGGCCCGGTTCCGCGAACCATCGGTCCCCCTCCCGGCCCGGCTCGCCGCCCACCTCCCCGCCGGGGGTCTCTGGGCCCACCAGGCCGAGGCGATCGACCACGCGCGCGCCGGCCGCCACGTCGTCGTCGCCACCGGCACCGCCTCGGGGAAGTCGCTCTGCTACCAGCTCCCCATCGCCGAGGCCGTCACCGAGCCGATCCGCTCCGGAACCGCGCTGCTGATCGGCCCCACCAAGGCGCTCGCCCAGGACCAGCTCCGCGCCATCGGCGACCTCGGTGTCCCCGGCCTGGTGGCCGCTACCTACGACGGCGACACCCCACCCGAGGCACGGGCGTGGGCCCGGGCCCACGCCGACGTCGTGCTCACCAACCCCGAGATGCTGCACTGCGGTCTGCTCCCCCACCACGAGCGGTGGGGCACCTTCCTGCACCGGCTCCGCTACGTCGTCGTCGACGAGCTGCACACGTTCCGGGGCGTGTTCGGCAGCCACGTCGCGCACGTGCTGCGTCGCCTCCGCCGCGCCTGCGCCCGCTACGGGTCCGACCCGACCTTCGTGTTCGCCTCGGCCACCATCGGCGAACCGGCCGCCCTGGCCACCGCCCTCTGCGGCGCCCCGGTGGTCGCCGTCGACGACGACGCTTCCCCCCGCGGCGAACGGCTCTTCGCCCTGTGGAACCCGCCGCTGATCGACGCCGCCACCGGCACCCGGCGTTCCACCCACTCCATCACCGCCACCCTGGTCGCCGACCTGGTCGGCGCCGGCCACCGCACCATCGCCTTCTGCCGCAGCCGTCGCGGCACCGAGCTGGTCGCCGCCGCCGCCCAGGAGCGCCTGTCCGACGACCCCGGAGCCGTCCGCCCCTACCGCGGCGGCTACCTCGCGGCCGAGCGCCGGGAGATCGAGGGCGAGCTGTTCGGCGGGCGGCTCCGCGGCGTCGTCGCCACCTCCGCACTCGAGCTCGGCGTCGACGTCGGCGGGCTCGACGCCTGCGTGCTCGACGGCTTCCCCGGCACCATCGCCTCGATGTGGCAGCAGGCGGGCCGGGCCGGCCGCAGCCAGCGCCGCTCGCTCGCGGTGCTCGTCGCCGGCGACGACGCCCTCGACCAGTACCTGATGGCGCACCCCGACGAGGTGTTCTCGCGCCGCCCCGAACCGGCGGTCGTCAACCCGTCGAACCCGCTCGTGCTCGACGCCCACCTCGCGTGCGCCGCCTACGAGACGCCGCTCACCGCCGCCGACGAGCGCTGGTGGGGAGAAGATCTCGACGAGGGCGTCCGCCGCCTCGTCCTCGACGACCGCCTGCGGGTGCGCGAGCCGGTCGAGCGGGTCGTCGAGCACCCCCGCGCGGTGTGGGCGGGCCGGGGGTTCCCCGCCCACGGGGTCGGGCTGCGCAGCGGGGGTGGCGACGAGGTGCGCATCGAGCGCGCCGACGGCACCGCGGTCGGCACCGTCGACCGCGGCCGGGCCCCCGAGACGGTCCACCCCGGGGCGATCTACCTGCACCAGGGGGCGGCCTGGCGGGTGGCCGAGCTCGACCTCGACGACGGCCTCGCCGTGGTCGAGCGCAGCGACGGGGGCGAGGCCACCCAGGCCCGCAGCCAGGTGCACATCGCCGTCCTCGACACCGAGGCCACCCGGCGCGCCGGCCACGCCGACCTGTCGATCGGCGCCGTCGAGGTCACCAGCCAGGTCACCGGCTACCAGCGCCGCGACCTCGCCAGCGGCGAGGTCATCGAAACCGTCGTCCTCGACCTGCCGCCGTCGAGCCTCATCACCCGGGCCTTCTGGTACGCGGTGCCCACCGGGCTGCTCCGCCGCGCCGGGCTCGCCCCCGCCGCCTGGCCCGGCACGCTCCACGCCGCCGAGCACGCCGCCATCGGCCTGCTCCCCCTGTTCGCGATCTGCGACCGGTGGGACGTCGGCGGCGTCTCCACCCCGTGGTCGGCCGACGTCGGCAGCCCGGCGATCTTCGTCTACGACGGCTACGAGGGCGGCGCCGGCATCGCGGAGCTCGGCTTCGACGCGGGCGACCGGCACCTGGCCGCCACCCTCGACGTCATCGAACGGTGCCCGTGCGCCGACGGCTGCCCGTCCTGCGTCCAGTCCCCCAAGTGCGGCAACCTCAACGAACCGCTCGACAAGGCGGGGGCGGCCGCCCTGCTCCGGGCGCTCGGTGTCGCTCGCGCCGAACCGCGCCGCAGCGCCTGACGGCTCGGGGCGACCCGCGTTCGGGCTTCCGCCGACCCGTTCGTGGGGCTGCTCCGGCGCGACCCGTTACCATCCACCGGTTCCGGCACCGGTGCCGATGGGAGGGGAAGGGATGCGACGAGTGCGGACCGTGGGCGCGGTCGTCGCCGTCACCCTCGCGGCGCTCGCCCCTTCGTGCTCACGCACCGACCGGGCGGTGGACGGGGACTCGCCGACCCCGGAGGTCGAGGCCGCCGTGCGGGGCGAGGAACCGCTGGACGTCCAGCGCGACGACCTCGCCCCGATCGAGGGTGAGTGGATCCGGATCGTCGACGAGGCCACCGACACCGCCTTCAACCTGCCCGACGACAAGCTGTTCGAAGCGGGCACGGAGTCCGCCGGGTTCATCGCCTACTCGTTCAACGGGTGGCGTCCCGACCGCTCCGCCCGGTGGGAGGATCGGGTCGAGGTGCGGATCTGGACCCCGGACCGGGCGACGACCATCGAGGAGGCCCTGGAGCCGGGGAACCGGTCTAGGCCCCTCCTGCACGAGGGACCGACGACGATCGACGGCGAACCCGGCATCCACCACGTCGTCGCCACCGAGCTGGCCGGGATGGCGCAGGAGCACACGATCTACGGGGCGACGATGCCGGGCGGAGGCGCGATCGCGGTGGTCGAGGAGTACCCCGGGGGCGAGCCTCCGTCGGGGATCGCGGCGGAGGTCGCCGCGACCATCCGCTTCGACGTCGGCTTCGGAGGCGGGCCGTGGCTCCAGCGCGCCCCGCTCGACCCCGGCCTGGCCGGCGACCACCGGACGGTCGTCTCCCGCGATGACGTGACCGGGATCGAGTGGCGCATGACGGAGCGGACGTACCGCATCAACTACCCGGTCGGTGGGGGCGACGGGATGCAGTGGAGCGCCGAACGTCCCGAGGACCGCGTGCGGGCCGAGGAGAGCGTGGTGATCGTGCCCGGGAGCCTCGTCGCGTCCGTCGATCAGGCCCTCCTCGAAGCCAGCACGTGGAACAACTACGAGGTGCTCCGGACCGCCGAGCCGGTGACCATCGACGGGCGCGAGGGACGGGGCGGGGTGGCCACCTTCGAGGGCGGGTTCGACCGGCCGCCCTACGTCCGCCGCATCTGGGCGGTGCCCCTCGACGCCGGCGGCTACCTGGTGCTCATCAGCGGCCTGCTCGCGGGCCCGGACGCGGTGCCGCTCCCGCTCGACGAGCTGGCCGCCACCGTCACCATCCCCGAGGGTGCGGGGGTCGTCGAGGAGTACCAGCCGTGACCGGACCGATGCGGCCGTGCGGCCACACCTTCCCCGCGGGCGTCGCCCGATGCCCCTACTGCGCACCATCCGCCCCCGCCGGGGTCCGATCCGTCCAGCCGGTGCGGAGGTGGCCCGGACGGGTCGTGGCCGCGGTCCTGGCGGTCGGACTGATCGGCCTGGGCGTGGCGGCGTTCCCACGGGTCGACCGCTGGTGGGACGAGCGTCGGGCCACGGCTCCCGACCCGGCGGCGACGACCACCTCGACCGTGGTCCCGCGTCCGACCACCGTCACCGACGAGAAGACGGGGATCTCCTGGACGATGCAGGGCGAACCGGTGCGGCGCAGCGTCGACACGCCGTCGGGCGACGATTCGACCCGGCGCGAGATCCGCATCTACGTGGCGACGGGTCCCGACGTGACCCAGCGGGTGGTCGTGTACGACCTCGTGAACCGCGAACCCACCGAGATGCTGGCGAACAGCAACGGCCTGCCCTGCACGGTCGTGAGCGACCTTCGGACCATCACGATCGACGGCCAGACGGGAGAGGGCGCCATCCTCCGCCGGGACGCGACAGATCTGACGACGCCGATCACCGCCGAGGCCTGGCTCGTGCACCTCGCCGGCGGGGGTGGCCTCATCGTCTCGACGATCGCCGACGGCGACGGACCCGAGGACGCCCCGCCCGTCGCCGACCTCGCGGCGACCGTCGACCTGCCCTGACCGCGCCGAAGCGCACGCTTTCCTCCAGCCCGTGCGTATGCCGGTCAGCGTTCGACCCGCATGGAGGCGCGGGCCTGCACGGTGGTGTCCGGTACCAGGCGTCCGACCAGGGCGACGTCGGTGCGCAGGGGGCAGGTCACCACGACGGTGAGGGTGGCGCCCACCTCCGTCGGGCGGTCGACGGAGGTGCGGCAGCCCCGGCCGCCCGCGGCCCGCACCGCCGCGGCCGCCGCACCGGGACGGCCGTCGACCGCCGCCGCCCGCGCTCCCTCCCGCGCCGCGTGGACCGCCCGTACGTGGTCGGCGACCACCAACCCGGCCTGCACGACGAGCAGCAGGGCCAACACCAGCACGGGCAGGGCCAACGCCATCTCGACCGTGGCCTGACCGCGATCGGCCCGCCGGGTCACAGACGGCTGCGGATCTCGTCGAACACGGCGTCGAACAGCTCGCCGATCCGACCCGATCCGGTGGCCCAGGTGATCAGGGCGATGGCGACGATGGCCGCGCCCAGCAGCACCAGTGCGTACTCCGCGGTGGCCTGACCGCCGTCGTGGGACGCCCGGGCGGTGGGCTCGGCGTCGCGGCGCTGCCGGCGCCGCCGGAGGTCGTAGGCGAGGAACGCGCTGAGCACGGTGTCGATGAGCTGGAGGATGAACATGGAGGACTCGCTTCCTGCGAGGGGACCGGATGCGGGGGAAGCGGGGCGCCGGGGAAGCGGGGAAGCGGGGAAGCGGGAGGCGGATCTCAGGGACGGAGGTCGGCGAAGGCCGCCAGCACGGGCGGCACGACCGTGATCAGCACGAAGGCGGGGAGGGTGCAGAGCACGAGTGGGAACAGCATCCGCACCGGCACCCGCCGGGCCCGGGCCTCGACCGCCCGACGGCGGGCCGCCCTCTCGTCGGCGGCGAGGCGGGCCATGGCGTCGGCGACCGGCACCCCGTCGTGGTGGGCGGCCACCAGCACCGCCACCAGCGGGCGCGTCGCCGACGCGGCATCGGCGACGCGCCCCAGCGAATCGGCGAGCGGCTCGCCGTGGCTCGTACGGCGGTGGGCCTCGGCCAGGGCGGGGCCCACCGGAGGCGGCGCCCGCGACGCCACTATCGGGAGGGCGACCGGCACCGTCACCCCGCCGCCGAGGGCGACCGCGAACAGGTCGACCGCGTCGGGGAGGGCGTCACGCCAGGCCTCCGCCTCGGCCCGTCGGCGTTGGCGCGCCGACCAGCGCAGCCCGCCCAGGGCGACGACGAGCGGCACCGGGGCGAGCGCCGGGACGACGACCAGCGCGACGAGAGCGCCCGTCATCGCCAGCGCACCGACCCGGCCCGCGCGCGGCTCGGCCTCGATCCCGGCCAGACGGGCGACGAACACGGTCCACCCCGGAGCGGGCGCGGTGGGGGTCGGAGCGCCCCGCAAGGCCGGCCTCGGAAGCGGACGCCGGGGCCGCGGCCGGTGCTGCCATGCGGCACCGGCCACCACGAGCGCGGCGAGGCAAGGCAGAACCGCCACGAGGGCGCGGCTCACTCGGGCCCCACGATGCGCAGCATCCACAGCCCGCCCACGACGTCGAGACCGACCGCCGCGGCCAGCAGCGCCCGCCCGCCGCCGGTGCCGAGCAGCGCCCCCGCCACGTCGCCGTCGGAGGCCGCCGACCCGAGGGCGAACACCAGCGGCAGCGCCACCATGACCGCCGCCGAGGCCTGGGCCTGGCTCGCCAGGGCGCGCGCCTCGGACGCGACCGCCATCCGGTCGCGGAGCGTCGCGGCGACGCCGTCGAGCGCTCGGGCCGGGCTGCCCCCGGCCTCGACCGCCACCTCGAGCGCGCCCACCGCCAGCCGCACCGCCGGGCGCGGGTGGGCCGCGACCCACGGCTCGAGGGCGCGGCCGAGGTCGGCCCCCCGTCCGACCCGAGCGGTCACCGCCAGGACCTCCTCCGCGTGGCGACCGCCGAGCCGGCCCGCCGCCGTGCGCAGCGCACCGACGACGTCGAGCCCGCTGCGCAGGCCGCGTCCGACGTGGTCGAGCAGGTCGGGCAGGGCGTCGTCGGCGCGCCGGGAGCCCCGGCCACGGAGGGCCCTGCGGGAGGCGAGCGCGGCCGCGGTCGCGGCGCCGAGCAGCGTCGCGGCCCCGGCCGGCCCGGCCCGCCACGCCCCGAGCACGGCGACCGCGACCGCCGCGAGCACGAGCACCCGCGCCCACCGGAGCGGGTCGCCTTCGACGCCCGAGTCATCGAGGGTCGCGACCCACCACCGGGCCACGACCTCACGACGGCGCCGGCGAGCGAGGCGGGCGGCACCGGTGCGGTCGGCCCGCCGGAACCGGTCGACCGCCGGCGGGGACACCTCGACCGCGAGGGACCGGCGGAGGGCCTCCACCAGCGCGGCGACCGCCGACGCGGCGGCGACGGCGCCGACCCACGCGATCACGCCGCCTCCCCTTCGACGAGGGGCCGGCGTCGGGGTGGCCGCGACGGCGCCGCGATCACGGCGCCGTCGCGGACCAGCTCGCGCACCCGCTGCGGCGAGGTCGAGGCCCTTTCGACCTCGGCCACGGCGGTGACGCGGCGGGCACCCCGCGCCGCCCGACCGACCTGGACGACCAGGTCGACCGCGCTGGCGATCTGTTCCCGCAGGGCGACGAGCGGCAGGTCGGCCCCGGTGAGGGCCATGGTCTCGATGCGTCGCAGGGCGTCGTCGGGACCGTTGGCGTGGCACGTCGTGAGCGACCCGTCGTGTCCGGTGTTGAGGGCCTGGAGCATGTCGATCGCCTCGCCGCCGCGGACCTCGCCGACGACGATCCGGTCCGGGCGCATCCGCAGCGCCGACCGCACCAGGTCACGGACGGTCACCGCGCCGGTGCCCTCGACCGAAGGCGGACGGGCCTCGAGCCGCACGACGTGGTCGCCGGGCAGTCGCAGCTCGGCCGCGTCCTCGATGGTCACGATCCGCTCGGTGGGGTCGACGTGGGCGGCGAGCGCGTTGAGGAAGGTGGTCTTGCCGGCACCGGCCCCGCCGGAGATCACGATCGACCGACGGTCGGCGACCGCCTTCACCAGCAGGTCGACCACCGCGGGCGGGGCGAAGTCGGCGAGGGCGACGGTGCGGGCGGTGAATCGTCGGATCGTGATGCACGGGCCGTCGACGGCGAGCGGCGGCACCACCACGTGCACGCGGGAGCCGTCGGGCAGCCGGGCGTCGGCCATGGGCGAGCCCCGGTCGGCCCGGGCGCCGACCGGGGCGAGCACGCGGGCGACCAGCCGGTCGACCGTGGCCGCGTCGACCTCGACCGCGGTGCGCACCAGGCGCCCCTCGCGCTCGACCCACACCGGCCCGGCCCCGTTGACCATCACCTCGGTGACGCCGGGATCGGCCAGCAGTGGTTCGAGCAGGCCGTACCCGGTGGCCCGGGCCCGGACGGCGGCGACGACCTCGGCGACCTCGGCCGGCGACAGCAGCGGCGCCGTGCGCCGGACCGTGGACGCCAACGTCGACCCGTCGAGCGCCTCGGCGACGGCGGGGTCGTCGAGGACGAGGCGGTGGACCTCGTCGACGGTCGCCGCCACCGACGGCCCGCTCACGCCGCCCCCCGGAGCGCGGCCGCGACCGCCCGAGGCGTGCGGTGCAGCAGCAGACCCGCGTCGACCGCCCGCGCCATCGCCCGGTCGACCTCGACGTCGGCCACGACGGGGGCGGCGATGCACGACTCGACGTCGCGGCGGGTGAGGCTGCGGCCCGGCTCGCGGACGAGCACCAGGCCCGACGGCTGGACCGGCGGCGCCACCGCCCGCCGCAGCCCGAGGTAGCAGTTGCGCACGACGAGCAGGCTGCGGTGGGCGTCGCGCGCCAGCGGCAGCAGCGGGCCGGACGCGGTGACCACCCCGGCGTCGACCACGACGTCGCGCGAGTCGGCGGCCAGCAGGCTCGCCAGCACCGCCACCCGCTCGGGGTCGACGATCGGCACCCGCCCGCGGGGCAACAGGACGAGCCCGGGCGCCACGCCCAGCTCCATGCGGGACAGGGCGTCGGCCGCGACCGTCTCCCCCGCGGCCAGCCACTCGGCGAGGCCCGGAGCACCGGGATCGGGCAGGCCGAGCGTGGCGGGGACGTCGCCCGCGAGGTCGGCGATCACGACCCCGTCGGCCGACGACGGGTCGCGGGAACAGACGACGGCGGACGTGGCGGCGGTGACGGTGCAACCGACTCCGCCCTTGACCGACCAGAACGTGGTGAGCACGGGGCCTCCCGGGGCGCGAGATGGGAACTCGACCGGGGAAGGCGGCAGCGGTGTCCCCCCTACGACCGCGGGTCAAACCTCCGCGGCGACACCCGGTACCGGGTTCCGGGTGTCGTTCGGCTCCGGGCGCGGCGACGCCCGCCTCATCGCCCCCGGAGGGAGGCGGACGGACGGGCGTCGGGGCTGGTCGGTGGTGGTGGCGTCAGACGGCGCGCAGCTTCTTGACCGCGAGGGTCCCGAGGGCGGCGACGATGACGAGGAGGAGGAGCTTCTTGGCCATGGCGCGACCCTACCCCGGGCCGGTGGCGATCGACAGGGCGGGGAGCCCCGCCCCGCGGCGGGCCCTACGCCAGGCGGCGCCAGGCCAACTCGACCGCCACGGGGACGTGGTCGCTCAGGTCCCCGCCCTCGTCGTCGGTGAAGCGCTCCTGCGGGCGCTCGTAGCCGGTGACCTCCAGCTCGATCGCGTCGCTGGAGCGGATCGCGATCTTGTCGATCGCCCCGGTGTCCTCGCAGTCGGTCGCGACGCAGGCGTCGGTGAGGCCGATCCGGGCGACGAAGGTCGCCCAGATCTCGGTGTCGAGGCCGTCGCCGTTGTCCTCGTGCTCGTCGTCGGTGTGGAGGTTCGTGTCACCGCCGATGATCAGCGCCCGGTCGCCGCTGTGCTCCTCGATGAACGCGGCGAGCTGCTCGAAGTCCTCCGCCTGGAGCCGCTGGTCCTCGTCGGTGCCTCCCGCCTCGGCGTGGAGCGAGTACACGTCGACCTCCGTCCCGCCGAGGTCCATCGTCGCCACCCGGAAGCCCTTCATCGCCGGACAGTCGGCGGCGCCCCCGTCGGAGGTGTCGAGGCTGCCGAAGCATCCCGCCCACGCCTGCACGGCGTAGTCGTCGAGCGGGTGGCGAGCCATGATGCCGATGCCGTCGCCGATCTCCAGGTCCGGGCGGGACTCCGGATCGACCCCGGCAGCATCGGGACCGGGATGCCGCGGCGACTGGTACTCGTGGGTCGCGTCGGCCCGCAGGCGCTCGTGGTAGTTGACGAAGTCGAGCCCGAGGTCGACGATCGTGCCCTCGTCGGGCCACCAGTCGAAGTCCTCCTGGGTGAGCACGATGTCGTAGTCGTTCAGGAGCGGGCTGATGATCGGCATGGCCACGCCGGGGTTGCCCCCGGAGATCTCCGCGGGCAGCCCGGCGACGTTGTAGGCGAGAACCGACAGCACGCCGCTGTCGCCGACCGCGTCACCGGCCCCGTCGGACGTGGTGGTCGAGGCGTCGGCCCCGCTGTCTCCGTCGTCGCCCGAGCAGGCGGCGGCACCGAGGAGGAACAGTCCGGCGAGGAGGGCGACGCCGAGGCGTCGCACCGTGGGGTAGGCGTTCGACATGGCCCGTCACGGTAGGCGAGCGGCCGTTCACCCCGGCGTCGCGCGCCGTTCATCCGGCGTTCGGGTCGCCGGTGGGAGGGGCCTGGGGTCAGACGGCGAGCAGGTCGCGGGCGCCGGTGTCGGAGGACGGGTGCCGCAGCTTCGACATCGCCCGGGCCTCGATCTGGCGGATGCGCTCGCGGGTGAGGTTGAAGTGCTCGCCCACCTCCTCGAGCGTGCGGGGCTCGCCACGGTCGAGGCCGAAGCGGAGCTTCAGGATCTCGCGCTCGCGGTCGTCGAGCGGGGCGAGGAGGCGGTTGATCTCCTCGGGCAGCAGCGCGGTGGCGGCCACCTCGAACGGCGACTCGGCGGAGCGATCCTCGACGACGTCGCCCAGCTCGGCGTCGCCGTCCTCGCGCAGGGGCTCCGACAGCGAGAGGGGCTCGGCGGCGAAGCGAAGCGCCTCGGTGACCTTGTCCTCGGGCATCTCGACCTCGGCCGACAGCTCGGCGAGGGTGGCCGGGCGGCCGAGCTTGAGCTCGAGGCGGGCGCGGGCCTTCTGGAGGCGGGCGAGGGTGTCGCCGGCGTGGACGGGCAGGCGGATCGTGCGGCCGGTGTTGGCGATGCCGCGGGTGATCGCCTGGCGGATCCACCACGTGGCGTAGGTGGAGAACTTGAAGCCCTTGCG
>JAAYBP010000329.1 GCA_012730075.1 Acidimicrobiales bacterium
GTTGTGCATAGACTCGGCGGCGTGTCCGCCGAGAAGCCTCCGCCCGACCTGAGCGCGATCGACGCGCCCACGCGGGCGGCCATCCTGGTCGAGGCCCTGCCCTACATCCAGGCCTTCGCCGGGCGGACGGTCGTGGTGAAGTTCGGCGGCAGCGCCATGGGCGACCCGGAGCTGCTGGAGTCCTTCGCGGCGGACGTCGTGCTGCTCCGGGCGGTCGGCATCCGGCCGGTGGTCGTGCACGGGGGCGGTCCGCAGATCGGCGCCCTGCTGGCCCGACTGGGCAAGGAGACCGAGTTCCGCGACGGCCTGCGGGTCACCGACGCCGAGACGCTCGACGTGGCCCGGATGGTGCTCGGCGGGCGGATCAACCGCGACATCGTCAGCGCGATCAACCGCCACCAGCCGGTCGCGGTCGGCGTGTCGGGCGAGGACGCCGGGCTGATCGTCGCCGAGCCCCGCGACCCGGCCCTCGGCTTCGTGGGCGACGTGGTGCGGGTCAACCGCGACATCCTCGACACCCTGATCGGCCGCAACTTCATCCCGGTGATCTCCACGATCGGCAGCGACGGTCGGGGCCAGGCGTTCAACATCAACGCGGACAGCGCGGCCATCGCGGTCGCCGAGGCGCTCGGCGCCGAGAAGCTGATCTACCTCACCGACGTCGCCGGGGTGCTCACCGACGTCGACGACCCGTCGTCGTTGATCTCCCGGTTGTCGGTGGCCCGGGCCCGGCTGCTCATCGCCGACGGCGTGGTGGCGGGCGGGATGATCCCGAAGGTCGAGGCGGCGCTCGACGCGGTCGAGGCCGGTGTCGGGTCCGCCCACATCCTCGACGGTCGCATCGCCCACGTCGTCCTGCTCGAGCTCCTCACCGACGAGGGTGTGGGCACGATGGTCACCCGCACCGCGGAGGGGCCGTCGTGAGCACCGCCACCGCGACCAGCCCGCTCATGCCCACCTACCCGCGGCCGCCCGTCACGCTCGTGCGCGGGGAGGGCACCCGGGTGTGGGACGCCGACGGCCGTGAGTACCTCGACTTCCTCACCGGGCTGGCCGTGTGCTCGCTCGGGCACAGCCATCCGAAGGTCGCGGCCGCCGTCGCCGAGCAGGCCTCGACGCTCCTCCACGTGTCCAACCTGTACGGCAACGCGATCGGACCCGAGGTGGCGGCCACCCTCGACCGGCTGCTCGGCACACCGGCCTGGGCCGACGGCTGGACCGGCGACGGCCCGCGCGGCCGGGTGTTCTTCGCCAACTCGGGCGCCGAGGCCAACGAGTGCGCGATCAAGCTGGCCCGCCGGTTCGGCGGCCGGGGCCGCCACGTCGTCGTATCGGCGCTGGGCTCGTTCCACGGCCGGACGATGGCCGCCCTCGCCGCCACCGGGCAGCCCGCCAAGCACGAGCCGTTCCAGCCGATGCCCGAGGGCTTCCGCCACGTCGCGTGGAACGACCTCGACGCCCTCGCCGGTGCCCTCGACCCGACGGTCGCGGCGGTGTTGCTCGAGCCGCTCCAGGGCGAGGGCGGGGTCAACCCGGCGACCGCGGAGTTCGTGCAGGGGGCCCGGCGGCTGTGCGACGAGCGGGGCGCGCTCCTCATGTTCGACGAGGTGCAGACCGGCCTCGGGCGCACCGGTCGCTGGTTCGGCCACCAGCGCTTCGACGTGGTGCCCGACGTGGTCACCATGGCCAAGGCGCTCGGCAACGGCGTCCCGGTCGGGGCGTGCTGGGCCCGGGCCGAGGTGGCCGAGGTGTTCGCCCCCGGCGATCACGGGTCGACCTTCGGCGGTCAGCCGTTCGCCATGGCCGCGGCGCGCGCCGTCCTGGCCGAGATGGAGGCGATCGACGCGCCCGCCCGTGCCACCCGGCAGGGCACCCGCCTCGCCGAGGCGCTGGCCGACGTGCCCGGCGTGGCCTCGGTGCGGGGGATGGGCCTGCTGCTGGGCGCCGAGCTGGCTCCCGGCCTCGCCGCACCCGGCGTCGCCGCCGCCTGCCTCGCCGCCGGCCTCATCGTCAACCCGGTGACGCCCACGACCCTGCGGTTCGCCCCGCCGCTCACCGTCTCCGACGACGAGATCGACGCCGCGGTCGCCGTGCTCACCACCGTCATCACCGAGGCGACCGCCGCCGCGTCCGAGCCGACCGCCGCCGAACCCGGAGGGGGAGCCCCGTGACCCGCCACCTGCTCGAGATCGACGACCTCACCGGCGACGAGCTGGCCGAGGTCCTCGCCCTGGGACGGGGCGAGGCCGACCCGAAGGTGATGGCCGGGCAGGGCGCGGCCCTCCTGTTCGAGAAGCCGTCGGCCCGCACGCGCCACTCCACCGAGATGGCGGTGGTGCAGCTCGGCGGCCACCCGATCTACGTGCGCCCCGGCGAGATCGGCATCGACGAGCGCGAGACCGCCGAGGACGTCGCCCGCACGCTGTCGCAGTTCCACGCCGCCGTCTGCGCTCGTGTCTACGACCACTCGGTGATCGAGCGGATGGCCGGGGCGGCGTCGGTGCCGGTCGTCAACCTCCTGTCCGACGCCAGCCACCCGCTCCAGGCGATCGCCGACCTCCTCACCCTCGACGCCACCGTCGGCGTCGCCGGACGGACCGTCGCCTGGCTCGGCGACTACTCGAACGTCGCCCGTTCCCTCGCCCTCGCCCTCGCCCTCGCCGGCGGTGCGCTCGTCGTGGCCGCCCCCGACGGCTACGGCCCCACCGCGGACGACGTCGCGCGCGTCGAGCGCCTCGGCGGGAGCCTCACCGGCACCGACGATCCGCAGGCCGCCGCCGACGGGGCCGACGCGATCAGCACCGACGCGTGGTACGCGATGGGTCAGGAGGCCGAGGCCGGCGAGCGGCGCCGGGTGTTCGCCCCCTACCGGGTCGACGCCACCGTGATGGAACGGGCCGCCGAGGGCGCGGTGTTCCTCCACTGCCTGCCCGCCCACCGGGGCGAGGAGGTCACCGACGACGTGCTCGACGGGCCCGCCTCGAAGGTGTGGGACCAGGCGGCCAACCGGTTGCCCGCCGCCCGGGCGGCGATCGCCTGGCTGCTCGGGGTCCGGCCGTGAGCACGGCGGGCGAGCGCACCGCGAGCCGCATGGGCCGCACCCAGCGCCAGCACCTGATCACCCAGCTCCTCGACGCCCACCGCGTGTCGAGCCAGGAGCAGCTCGTCGAGCTGCTCGCGGCCGAGGGCGTCACGTCGACCCAGGCGACGGTCTCGCGCGACCTGGTCGACCTCGGCGCGATCAAGGTCCGCGCCGGCGCCGGCGAGCCGGTCTACGCCATTCCGGAGCTGCCCCACGAGCAGCGGGCGCCCGACGAGCACCTGCGCCGCGTGTTCGGCGACTGGGTCGTCCAGGTCGCCGCTACCGACAACCTCGTCGTGCTGCGCACGCCCCCCGGCTCCGCCCACGTCGTCGGCTCCGCCCTCGACCGGGCCGCGCTGCCCTCGGTCGCCGGCACCGTCGCCGGCGACGACACCCTGTTCGTCGTGGTCGCCGACCCCGACCGTCCCGTCACCGGACCCGCCGCCGCGCTGGCCGACCACCTGCGCGACCTGGCGGGCCTCAACCCCAGAGAAGAGAGGTAGGCCCCGATGGCCAAGCGAGTTGTGCTCGCCTACAGCGGTGGGCTCGACACGTCCGTAGCCGTGCGCTGGATGATCGACGAGCTCGGCGTCGAGGTCGTGTGCCTCGCCGTCGACGTCGGCCAGGCGTCCGACGACTGGGACGTCGTCAAGGAGCGCGCCCGGGCCGCCGGCGCGGTCGAGGCGATCGTCGTCGATGCCCGCGAGGAGTTCGCCGAGGAGTTCGTCGCCCCCGCCCTCAAGGCCAACGCCATGTACGAGGGCCGCTACCCGCTCGTCTCGGCCCTGTCGCGGCCCGTGATCGTTAAGCACCTCGTCGAGACCGCCCGCTACCACGGGGCCGACGCGGTCGCCCACGGGTGCACCGGCAAGGGGAACGACCAGGTGCGCTTCGAGGTGTCGACGCGGGCCCTCGCGCCCGACCTCGAGGTGATCGCGCCCGTGCGCGGGTGGGGGATGACCCGCGAGGAGTCGATCCTCTACGCGTACGACCACCAGATCCCGATCGTGGCGACCAAGGAGAAGGTGTACTCGATCGACGACAACCTCTGGGGCCGGGCGATCGAGTGCGGCGAGATGGAGGACCCGTGGGCGGTGCCGCCCCAGGGCGTCTGGCTGCTCACCAAGCCGACCGAGACCGAGCCCCGCGACGTCGTGATCGGCTTCGAGCAGGGCACGCCGGTGTCGATCGACGGCGAGCGGCTCGGGATGCTCGAGGTGATCGAGCGGCTGAACGCGGTGTTCGGCAGCTACGGCTGGGGCCGCATCGACATGGTCGAGAACCGCCGCGTCGGCATCAAGAGCCGCGAGGTCTACGAGTGCCCGGCCGCCCTGGCGCTGATCATGGCCCACCAGGACCTCGAGTCGATCTGCCTCGAACGTGACCTCGACCGGGAGAAGGCACGGATCGAGCCCCGCTACGCGGAGCTGATCTACGACGGGCTGTGGTTCAGCCCGCTGAAGCAGGCGCTCGACGCGTTCGTGGACTCGAGCCAGGAGTTCGTCACCGGCGAGGTGCGCATCCGCCTCGAGCCCGGAACCGCCACCGTCACCGGGCGGCGCAGCCCGCACTCGCTGTACGACTACGGCCTGGCCACCTACGACGCCGAGGACTCCTTCCGCCACGAGGACTCCGCCGGCTTCGTCCGGCTCTGGGGCCTCGGCATCGAGACGTGGGCGGCGCGCCAGGGCGCCGACCGCATCAAGGACTGACCGTGGGGGAGACCGCACCGGGTCCCGGCACCCCGCCGGGTGAGGGCGACGGCGGGTCGGGCGTCGTGGGGGGCGCCCCGCTGTGGCACGGGCGGTTCGCCGCCGGTCCGAGCGAGGCGCTGATGGCCTTCACCGTCAGCCTCCCGTTCGACCGTCGCCTCGCGGCGGTCGACATCTCGGGATCCCGCGCCCACGTGCGGGGGCTGATCCGCGGCGACCTGCTCACCCCCGACGAGGCGGGCGCGGTGCTCGGCGCGCTCGACACCGTCGAGGAGGAGATCGCCACCGGCGACTTCGCCTTCCTGCCGAGCGACGAGGACATCCACACCGCGGTCGAACGCCGGGTCACCGAGCTCGCGGGCCCGGCGGGCGCCAAGCTCCACACCGGCCGGAGCCGCAACGACCAGGTCGCGACCGATCTCCGGTTGTGGACCAAGCAGGCCTTGACCTCGGTGGCGTCGGCGGTGCTCGGCCTCCAGTCGGTGCTGGCGGCGCGCGCCGAGGAGGTCGGCGACGCCTACCTGCCCGGCTACACCCACCTCCAGCAGGCCCAGCCGGTGCTGCTCGCCCACCACCTGCTCGCCCACGGGTGGGCGCTGGCCCGTGACCTCGACCGCCTCCTGGCGTGCCGCGAGCGGGCCGACGTGTCGCCCCTGGGGGCGGGCGCGCTGGCCGGTTCGTCGCTGGCCCTCGACCCCGAGGGCACCGCGGTGGACCTCGGGTTCGCCCGGCCGTTCGACAACAGCCTCGACGCGGTGAGCGACCGGGACTTCGTCGCCGAGGCCCTGTTCGTGCTGGCCCTGATCGGAGTGCACCTCAGCCGGCTGGGCGAGGAGTGGGTGCTGTGGTCGAGCGAGGAGGTCGGGTTCGTCACCCTCGACGACGCCTACGCCACCGGCAGCTCGATGCTCCCGCAGAAGAAGAACCCCGACATCGCGGAGCTGGCCCGCGGCAAGACCGGTCGCCTCGTGGGCAACCTCACGGGTCTGCTCGTCACGCTCAAGGGTCTGCCCCTCGCGTACAACCGCGACCTCCAGGAGGACAAGGAGCCCCTGTTCGACTCCATCGAACAGGTGCTGCTGGCCCTCGCCGCGCTGGCGGGGATGGTCGAGACGGCGACGTTCCGCCTCGACCGCATGGCCGCGGCGGCGGACACCCCCGCGGCCGCCGCGACCGACCTGGCCGAGTGGCTCGTCGCCCGGGGCACGCCGTTCCGCGACGCCCACGCGGTCGTCGGCGAGCTGGTCCGGCGGTCGCTGGCGGGCGACGGCGCCCTCGCCGACCTGGTGGCCGCCGACGACCGTCTCGGGCCCGAGGCGGCCGCCCTGATCGCGCCGGGCGTACCGGTGAGCCGCCGCACGACCCGCGGTGGGGGAGGGCCCGCCGCCGTCGCCGCCCAGCGCGAGCGGTTCGCCGCCCGCCTCGCCGCCGACCGCGCCCGCCTGACCTCCTGATGTCCGCCGGGGTGCCGTTCGTGCACGAGATCCGGGTGCGCTACCAGGAGTGCGACATGCAGCGCGTGGTGTTCAATGCGCACTACCTCGCGTACTGCGACGAGACGGCGGCGGCGTGGATGCAGGCGCGGTTCGGCTGGAACGGCGCCGACGACGAGTTCGACTGGATGCTCGTCCGGGCCGAGATCGACTGGCACGGCAGCGCCACCTACGGCGACGTGCTGGCGGTCACCGCCGCGGTCGA
>JAAYBP010000330.1 GCA_012730075.1 Acidimicrobiales bacterium
ACGGCGTCCGCGTGCCGTTGAGCGCCTTCGAAGGGATCGACCTGTCCCGGGTGCGCACCGTCGAGGTGCGCTTCGACCGCACCGACAGCGGTCGGGCGCTGCTCAGCGACCTCGCCTTCACCCGGGAAGGCACCGACGAGCGCGTCGGACCCGCGGCCGGGGCCACCACCGGTGAGGCCCACCTCGATGCCTGCGCTCCCACCGCCGCGGCGCGATGGGCGTGCGCGGTGGCCGAGATCGCCTGGGCCCGCCCCGCCTACGACGGGCCCGAGCTGGACGGGTTGGTAGCCACGTACGGATCCGCGCCCCGGCGCAGCGCCCGGCTGAGCGGCGTGGTCGGTGGCCCGACGGCCGCGGTCACCGCCATCGCCGAGGCGGCACAGATCATCGGTGGCGGCATGTCCGGCTCCTCCGAGCTCGGCTACTACGTCCAGACCGCCCGCGGGTCCTGGGAGGACGGCCTCGCCCGCTTCGTCGAGGACAACATGTGGTTGCCGCCCGTCGCCGACGATCCCGGCCGGCTCGCCGACCGCCTGACCCTCGCTCTGCTGGGCCGCCTCCCCGACGCGGCCTCGCGGGCCTACTGGGCCAACCGGATCACGACCACCGGCGCCCGCGCCGCGACCATCGCCATGCTGCGCACCGCGGAGCGGGCCGACCGGGTGATCTCCGAGCGCTACCAGCAGATCGTCGGCTGGGGCCCTGACCCGGCGAGCCGCACCTACTGGCTCGGCCGGGTGCGCCGCCCCGGCGGCGAGAAGGCCCTCGTCCTCGCCCTCCTCCGCTCCGACTCCTTCACCCACGCCGTCCGCTGAGGCGGCGGTGCCCGGGGCGGGGGTCGAACCCGCACGGAGCCGAGGCTCCCGAGGGGTTTAAGCCCTCTGCGTCTACCAGTTCCGCCACCCGGGCCGGTGGCGACGGACGCTAGCCAAGCGGGCCCCGGGGACGGCCCGGGCGCCGCACTGCGGCGGAATACTTGCACGCGCAAATATGTTGGAGCGGTCGTAGGAGCACGATCGAGGAGGACGCCGTGCGCAACATCGAACTGGGGATCGACACCTTCGGGGACGTGACCGTCGACGAGGACGGCCACCCGCTGCCACAGGCCCAGGTGATCCGCAACGTGGTCGAGGAGGCGGCCCTGGCCGACTCCCTGGGGCTCGACGCCTTCGGCCTCGGCGAGCACCACCGCCCCGACTTCGCGGTGTCGGCACCGGACGTGGTGCTGGCCGCCATCGCCGCCCGCACCGAGCGCATCCGCCTCGGCTCGGCGGTGACCGTGCTCAGCAGCGACGACCCCGTGCGGGTCTTCCAGCGCTTCTCGACGATCGACGCCGTCAGCGGCGGTCGGGCCGAGGTCACGCTCGGGCGGGGCTCGTTCACCGAGTCGTTCCCGCTGTTCGGCCAGGACCTCGCCGACTACGAGGTGCTGTTCGAGGAGAAGCTCGACCTCTTCGTCCAGCTCCTACGCGAGGAGCCGGTCACGTGGTCGGGCACCACCCGGTCGGCGCTGCGCGACCAGCTCGTGTACCCCCGGACCGAGGGTGGGCTCAGAGCGTGGGTGGGCGTCGGGGGCAGCCCCGAGTCGGTGATCCGGGCGGCGCGCCACGGCCTACCGCTGATGCTCGCGATCATCGGTGGCGACCCGGTGCGCTTCGCCCCGTTCGCCGACCTGTACCGCCAGGCGCTGGCCGAGCTGGGCCAGGACCCGCAGCCGATCGGCATCCACAGCCCCGGCCACGTCGCCGACACCGACGAGCAGGCCCGGGACGAGTACTGGCCGCACTACCGGGCGATGCACGCCAGCATCGGCCGCGACCGCGGCTGGCCCGAGATGAGCCGGGCGCAGTTCGACGCCGCCGCCGGACCGAACGGCGCCCTCGCCGTCGGCTCGCCCGAGACGGTCGCCAGGAAGGTGATCCGCTCGCTCGACGCGCTCGGAGCCACCCGGTACTCGCTCAAGTACAGCGCCGGGACGCTGCCGCACCCGCTGATGATGGGGAGCATCGAGCGCTTCGCCACCGAGGTCGCCCCCGTGGTGCGGGCCCACTTCGCCGCCGAGGAGTCCGAAGACCCGGTCCCCGCCCTCGCCGGCTGACCCGGGACCCTCCGGGGTCCGTCAGCCGGGATCGTCCGTCGCCTCGGCCTCACCGTCGAGGCCGAGGCGACGGAGGCGGTCGCGCCCGACCCGCGCCAGGCTGGCATCGAGGGCGGCGGCGACCACCTCGTGGGCGGCGCGGTGCAGGACGGCCAGCGCCGCGCCCAGCTCCTCCTTGCGGGCCGGGTCGAGATCGCCCGGATCGAGGTCGGCCTCGCCGTCGGGGGCGTCGGCCCTGCCTTCGGTTGCCCCGGATGGACCGCCCCGCAGGACGTGGGCGTCGAACACGGCGGCGAAGCGCTCGGCGGCCGCGTCGAGGAGGGCGGTGAGCGCCTCCCACTCGTCGAGCACGGCGTCGAGCGGGACGCCGATGCGGGCGAGGGCGGCGCCGGTGTCGAGGAACCGGTGGTCGGGCAGCCGGACGCCACCCTCGGCGGTGAACTCGAGCAGCCCGAGGGCGGTCGCCCGCTGAACGAGGGTGGGGGTGAGCGCGTCGTCGGGGAACCGCCCGACGAGGTCGGCGGCCGAGAGATCGACCGCCCGACGACCGCCCAGGATGGCGTCGAGCTGGGCCTCGGCCCCGACGACCGCGTCGAGCGAGCTGCCCCGCTCCCACGCCTCGACCAGCCGACCGATGCCGGCGAGCGAGTAGCCCTCGTCCTGGAGCCGGGCGATCAGCCGGAGCCGGGCCAGGTGGTGCGGGCCGTACCAGCCGGTGCGCCCCTCGAGGCGGGGCGGCGGCAGGAGGCGGCGCCGCTGGTAGAGGCGCACGGTGGTCGTCGCCACGCCGGCCTCGCGGGCGAGGTCGTCGATCCGAAGCTCGTCCTCCACGCCCGGGAGCGTAGCCACCATCGCGCAGTGAACGATATGAGACTGTTTGCTATCGTATAGCTCGTGAAGGACCGCACCCCTGCCGAGCGACCGCTCACCGGGGTCGACGTCGTCGTCACCCTCGCCGCCATGGCCCTCACCCTGACCGGCCATCGGCCGCTGGTCGACGCCACGGTGGTCGGCGGCCTCGGCGTGATCGCCCCGCTCGCGCTCGGGCGGTCCCGGTGGTGGACCGCCGCCGCGGTCGGCACCGCGGTGGCCTTCGCCATGCCCGCAGGCCGTCCCGCGGTGTCCCTTCTCACGCCCGCGGGGGTCGCCGCGATCCTCGCCGTCGTCAGGGCCCTGCGCCCGGTCCGGACCCCGGTCGGCCTCGACGACGCGGTCCGCACGCTGGCGGCGGGGTGGGCGGTCGTCGCCGTCGGCGCGCTGGCGGCGAGCGTCGCGGGGCGCGACCTGTTCGACATCGGGGAGCCGATCGTCCGCCTCACCGCCGTCCACTTCCTCTACGCCGGGGTCGGCGCGCTCACCGTCGCCCGCCGCCTGCGGGCCGAGGCCGACCGTCCGACGCCCGGCTCGGCCCCGGCCCGGCCCACGGTCGTCTCCGGGACGGCGAACGTGGCGGTCGTCGCCACCGCGCTCGCACCCCCGGTCGTGGCGGTCGGGTTCGTGCTCGGGGCCGC
>JAAYBP010000042.1 GCA_012730075.1 Acidimicrobiales bacterium
AGCGCGGCGACGGCCATCAGCACGCCGAACACGAGCACGAGGCCGAGCGCGGCCAGGCCGGCCCGGCGGGGCGGGGCGGCGTGGACGACCCGAAGCTCGGCGCGCCGGGTCTCGGCGTCGCGGGCCCGGACCGCCCGTCGATCGGGACGGGCCGCGGGGACGGCGCGGGTCGCGGTCACGGTCACGGCGCGGGTCGCGGTCACGGGGCCTCCCCGGGGCCGAGCGCCTCGACGACGCGGAGGCGGGCGCTGGAGGAGCGCGGGTTGAGGGTCGTCTCCCGCGGCGAGGCGACGACCGCCTTGCGGGTCACGAGGCGGACCGTCGGGGCGGCGCCGCACACGCAGGGCAGGCCCGGCGGGCACGAGCAGGCGCCGGTCGCCTCGGCGCGGAAGCGGTGCTTGACCAGGCGATCCTCGCCGGAGTGGAACGAGATGACGCCGAGGCGGCCGCCGGGTTCGAGCCGGTCGAGGGCTACGTCGAGCGTGCGCTCGAGGACCCCGATCTCGTCGTTGACGAGGATGCGGATCGCCTGGAAGGCGTTGCGGGCCGGGTCGCCCCGGCGGCGGCGCGCCGCGGGCACGGCCTCGCGGACGATCGCGGCCAGATCCCCGGTGGTGCGGGGCTGGGCGTCGACGATCCGGGACGCGATCCGGCGGGCGTGCGGCTCGTCGGCGAAGCGGCGGAGCGCGGCGGCCAGCTCCTCCTCGCTGATGCGGGCCAGGCGCTCGAACGCGGTCTCGCCGCCGGTGCGGTCCATCCGCATGTCGAGCGGACCGGAGCGGACGTAGCTGAACCCGCGGTCGGCGTCGTCGATCTGCGGCGACGAGACGCCGAGGTCGGCGAGGATGGTCCGGGCCCGGGTGACGCCCTCGGCGTCCAGGACCTCGGCGAGGCGGTCGGAGACGGCGTGGCGCAGCACGACGCGGGAGCCGTACGGGCGCAGCACCTCGGCCGCCACCGCCAGGGCCTCCGGGTCGCGGTCGATGCCGAGCAGCGTGCGGTCCGGGTCCGCGTCGAGCATCAGCGCGGCGTGACCGCCGTAGCCGACCGTCAGGTCGACGTGGGTGCCGCCGCCGGCGGGCCCCAGCAGGTCGACGACCTCGCGGGCCAGGACCGGCACGTGGGGCCGGCCGTCGCCTCGGGTGGTGGTGGCGGGAGACATCGTGATGGTCATTTCCTCAGCCCTCGAGCAGGTGGACGTCGTCGTAGGCCCGCTGGAGGAGGGCGATGGTCGCCCGGTGGTCGGCCCGCGCCTCGGCGCGGTCGGTGCTGTCGACCGCGGGCCAGAGCTCGACCCGCGATCCGTTCCCGACGAAGCGGACCTCGTCGTCGATCCCCGCCAACCGCCGCATCTCCTCCGGGAGGGTCAGTCGCCCCTGGATGTCGAGGCGGATCTCGAACGCGCTGCGCCGCAGCTCGCGGATCACCTCGACCGGTTCGCCGACCGCCGAGGCCTGCAGGAGCTGACGGTGCACGTCGAGGACGTGGGCCCGGTAGGCGACCTCGGGCAGGGCGGCGATGCACTCGCCCTGCCACGGAAGGAGGCGCCCCCCGTCCTCGAAGGCCCAGCGATGCGGGGCCGGGAGGACGACCCTCCCCTTGCCGTCGAGCCCGTTGGTGTACTCACCGCCGAGGTCGAGGATCCGGCGCGGCGCGGCGGGTGCCGCCTCCGCCTCGGTCTGCTCGTCGGCGCGCTCGCCGTCGGTCCTTGGCCCCACGGATGCGGACACTATTCCCCTCTGTCCCCCGTTGGCAAGGACTTCTGTGGGCAGATATGGGAATCAGTGCCTCCGACCTACACGCTACCGCCCAGGAAGACGGCGACGACCCCCGATGACGCGGATCCGCGGTGACCTCGGTCCGTGCCCGGTCCCCCACCCCGCCCCACCGTCCCCCACCGACCCCCTCGGTCAGGCGGGAAGCCGGCGGAGCAGGGCGGCGACGAGCGCGTCGCGTCCCACGGGGGCGGGGGCGGCCACCGGGGCCAGGTCCCGCCGCGCGTCGGCCCGGACGGCGGGATCGATGGCGAGCAGGTCGACCACGTCGGCCGGATCCCAGCGCAGCAGGGCGGCGGTCTGGAACCACGTGCCGGAGCGGGTGCGGCGCTGGGCGATGCCCACGACCTTGCGGCCGTCGAGCGTCACCTCGCCGGGTCCGAGGGCGGCGAAGCACACCTGCTCGGACCACTCGGACCGCTCCAGCGGTCCCCGGTGCACCCGGTACCGCCCCGGGGCGTCCGGCCCGTCGGCGAGGGCGGCGGCCCAGGCGTCACCGACCCAGTGGGTGGCCCGCGCCACGTCGTCGTCGGCGAGGGGGTCGCCGGGCGGGATCACCAGGTCGACCCAGACGACCGAGGCGGCGTCGACGTAGACCGCCCCGCCCCCGCTGCGGCGGCGGACGACCGCCACGCCGGCCGCGTCGGCGGCCCGACGGTCGACCACCTCGTCGGGCTGGCGGCTGCCGAGCACGAGCGCCGGCCCGGTGACGTCGTGCACCCACACGGTGCGGCGCGGCGGGTCCGGCAGGGCGCGGGCGTGGATCTCCCCCGCCGGGGCGGCGACCCGCTCGAGCTCCCACCCGGGCGCGCCGGAGGCGGCGTCGGCCGCACGGTCGGTCAAGTGACCCTCACCCGGTCGACCGTGAGGCGGGCGAGCCGCTCGGGATCGGGGGCCGGGGCCAGCGCGCCCGCCGGAGGCAGCGGGATCCGCCCGTCGGCCCGGGCCCCGACCGGATCGACCACGTCGTCGGTGAAGAGCAGGTCGGTGGGACCTACGAGACCCGGTCCGATCACGTCGCCGCGCGCGGCGAGCCGGCGCGCCGTGGCCCGCCCGAGGCCGCTCTCGAGCATCCCGCCGACGTGGACCCCCCAACCTGCCGCCGCCGCCCGATCGGCCAGGTCCCAGGCCGCCGCCAGGCCCCCGACCCGGGCCGGCTTCACCGTCAGGACCCGGGCCGCACCGCCCGCGACGGCCCGGTCGAGGTCGGTTCGGTCGGCGACCGCCTCGTCGAGCGCGATCGGCACGTCGAGGACGGCCTGGAACCGGGCGGACAGGGGAAGGTCGGCGGGCGGCGCCGGCTGCTCGACGAACGCGGGACCGAGCGCGCCGAGCCGCCGGAGCTCGTCGAGGTCGGAGGCCCCGAAGCTGCCGTTGGCGTCGACCGCGACCGGCCCGTCGACCGCGTCGAGCACGGCGGCGAGCGGCGCGGTCGACCAGCCGGGGCGGATCTTGACCACCAGGAGGGCGGCCCCGGCGGCGACCGCGTCGCGAGCGGCGGCGACGACCGCCTCGACACCGCCATCGACCGCGACCACCGAGCCGAAGGGCACCACGTCGACCGGGGGGGCCGCGCCGGGCAGGGCCGCCTCCCCCGCCCGCACCGACCGGTCGAGGAGGGCGTCCGCCAGTGCGCCGCGCGCCATCGGGCCCGACCCCCCGGCGACGGTACCGGTACGCCGCAGGGCGGGGCCGAGCTCGTCTCGCAACGCGACCCACGCCCGGTCGATCGTCTCGTCGGAGTAGCCGGGCGTCGAGAGCGCGGGGCACTCCCCCCACCCGGTGACGCCGCCCGCGGCCACCGACACGAGGACCACCTCGCGCCGCTCCTCGCGGCCGTGCGCGGCGACGTGCGGGCGCCGCAGCGGCAGCCGGACGCGGTGGAGGACGACCTCGTCGACCGACGTGGCCGTCACGCCACCCGCAGGTACGGCTCCCACAGGGTCGGCACGGTACCGACCCGGCTGGCGACCCAGAGGGAACGGCCCGGCGCCCGCGGCTCGCGGCCGAGGCGCATGCCCGCCTCGCGGATGAGCCGGGCGCCCTTGCGGACGTTGCACGGTCGGCACGCGGCGACCAGGTTGTCCCAGGTGTGCCCGCCGCCGCGGCTGCGCGGCACCACGTGGTCGATCGTCTCGGCCCGGGCCCCGCAGTACTGGCACGAGAAGCCGTCGCGCACGAGGACGCCGCGCCGGCTGAGCGACAGGTGGCGCTGGTGCGGGACGCGCACGAAGCGGCGGAGCCGCACCACCGACGGTACGGCGAGCACCATGCGCTCGGACCGGAGCTGCTCGTCGCCGGGGTGGACCACGTCGGCCCGCTCGGCGTACACCAGCAGCGCCGCCCGGCGCCCCGACACGACGCTGAGCGGCTCGTCGGTGACGTTGAGCACGAGCGCCCGGTTCATGGGCCGCCACGCTACCCCCGGGTCAGCCGCCCTCCGGGGGAAAACCCGGTCGGACCCG
>JAAYBP010000331.1 GCA_012730075.1 Acidimicrobiales bacterium
CCGTCCTGGGTGAAACGGGCGGTCCCGCGCCGGGCCGGACCGACGCCTCTACATGCGCTCGGGCGCCTCGATGCCGAGCAGATCGAGGCCGGCCGAGAGGGTGCGGGCGGTGAGGTCGCACAGCACCAGCCGGCCGGCACGGGTCGCCTCGTCGTCGGCGCGCAGCACCGGGCACGCCTCGTAGAAGGAGGTGAACGTCTGGGCCAGGTCGAACAGGTACCCGCACAACCGATGCGGATGCGACGTCTCGGCCGCGTGGCGCACGGCGGCCGGAAATCCGAGCAGGGCCAGGACCAGCGCCCGCTCCTGCGGCTCCCCGACGACGACCGCACCGACGTCGAGCGCGGCCGGATCGACCTCGCCGCGCCGGAAGATCGAGCGGATCCGGGCGTGCGCGTACTGGAGGTAGGGACCGGTGCTGCCCTCGAAGGCGAGCATCCGGTCGAAGTCGAACACGTAGTCCTTGACCCGGTCGCTCGCGAGGTCGGCGTACTTGACCGCGCCGATGCCGACGGCCCGGGCGACCGCCGCCCTCTCGTCGCCGACGAGGTCCGGGTTGCGCTCGGAGATGGCCGCCTCGGCCCGGGCCACCGCCTCGTCGAGCAGGTCGACCAGGCGCACCGACGCGCCCGAGCGGGTCTTGAACATCTTGCCGTCGGCGCCGAGGACGTTCCCGAACTGCACGTGTTCGGCGGTGACCCCGTCGGGCAGCCAGCCGGCCAACCGGGCGACGGCGAACACCATGGCCAGGTGGTCGCGCTGGGGGGCGCCGACGACGTAGAGGATGCGGTCGGCGTGGGTGTCGTCGACGCGGTGGCGGATCGTGGCCAGGTCGGTGGCCGCATACCCGTAGCCGCCGTTGCGGTTGCGCACGATCATCGGCTGCGGCGACCCGTCGCGCCCCGTGAACCCGGGCGGGAACACGCACTCGGCCCCGTCGTCGAGCGTCAGCAGGCCGAGGGCCCGAAGGTCGTCGACGACCCCGGGCAGGGCGTCGTTGTAGAAGCTCTCTCCGACGATGTCGTCGGGGGTGAGCAGCACACCGAGGCGGTCGTAGACGACCTGGAAGTAGGCGGCCGACTGGTCGACCAGGACCCGCCACAGCCGCACGGTCTCGGCGTCGCCGGCCTGGAGGCGCACGACCCGCTCGCGGGCGCGCTCCTTGAACCCGTCCGACGCGTCGAAGCTGGCCCGGGCGTCCTGGTAGAAGCGGTTGAGGTCGCCCACCGACAACTCGGCGACCGCCGCGTCCTCGCCCACGTCGACCAGGTGCTCGATCAGCATCCCGAACGGGGTGCCCCAGTCGCCGACGTGGTTCTCGGGCACGACCTCGTGGCCGAGACGGCGGTGGATGCGGGCGAGGGCGTCGCCGATCACCGTCGAGCGCAGGTGGCCGACGTGCATCTCCTTGGCGACGTTGGGCGCGGAGTAGTCGATCACGAGGCGCTGCGACGCCGCGTCGGGTTCGAGGCCGAGCCGCTCGTCGGCCCAGGTCTCCCCGGCGAGGTCCGCGAGGAAGGTCGCCTCGAGCGTGACGTTGAGGAAGCCCGGCCCGGCCACCTCGACATCGCGGGCGACGCCCGTGAGGTCGACCGCCTCGAGGATCTCGGCGGCGACGTCGCGCGGGTTGCGCCCGAGCCGCTTGCCGAGCGCCATCGCCCCGTCGGCCTGGA
>JAAYBP010000332.1 GCA_012730075.1 Acidimicrobiales bacterium
AGGACGAGGACGCCGCGAGGGGCGTCATCTGGCCGGCGGTTACCGGCGTTGTGTTGCGAGGCACCCCACTAGTGTCGACCCGATGGAGGAGCGGCTCGCCCGCGTCGGTCGCACGGCGTGGTGGATCACCGGCGTCGTCGTCGTCATCGCCATCGTCGGCGCCATCGCCTGGGTCTTCCGGGTCGTGTTCCCCCCGCTGGTGCTGGCCGGCGCGCTCGTCTTCCTGCTGAACCCGATCGTGACCCGGCTCGAGCGACGGGGGGTCGCGCGCCTGCTCGGCACGCTCGTGGCGTTCCTCGCCGTCGCCATCGGGTTCCTGCTCGTCGGCGCGATCCTCTACCCGCTGATCGCCAGCCAGGCCGACGAGGTCGCCGAGCGGTGGCCCGAGCTGCGCGAGGACGCCGAGCGCTGGATCGACGACCTGTCGGAGCGGTCCGACCGCGACAACTGGCCGATCCACCTGCCGTCGGTCGAGGAGATCGAGGAGGAGGCGACGCCCGACGAGGACCAGCAGCTCACCGAGCAGGTCCAGACCCTGCGCGAGTACGCCACCCAGGCGTTCCACATCGGGATCATCTTCGTGCTCGGCCCGATCCTGGCCTTCTACCTGCTGGTCGACCTGCCCGACGTCCGCAAGCGGATCGAGGAGCTGATCCCCGACCGGTCCCGCGACGAGGTCACCTTCATGGCGCACCGCCTGAACGCGGCGATCGGGGGCTTCTTCCGCGGCCAGCTCGCAGTGGCGTTCATCGTCGGCGTGATGGCGTCGGTCGGGCTGTGGGCGATCGGGCTGCCGCTGTGGCTCGTCGTCGGGATGATCGCGGGGGCGTTCAACATGATCCCCCTGATCGGGCCGTGGGTCGGAGCGGTGCCCGGCATCGTCGTGGCCCTGGCGACCCGGGACGTCAAGACCGCGGTGCTGGTGGCGGTGGTGATGACCGTGGTTCAGCAGATCGACAACCACTTCATCACCCCGACCGTCATGCGGCGGGCGGTCCAGCTCCACCCGGCCGCGGTGATGATGGCGCTGCTGGCCTGGGGCACGATCGGCGGCTTCTTCGGGCTGCTGCTCGCCGTCCCCCTGACCGCCACGGTCAAGATCATCGGCGGCCACCTCTGGCGCAAGTGGGTCGTCGGCGTGTCGGTCCCCGGCCTCGACGAACCGTTCCCGCCCGACGCCATCCCCGAGACGGCGCGGGTCGAGGTGTCCCACGAGGACGTCGCCAACGTCGACTTCGACCGCACCGCCGAGCTGGAACGGCCCCGCCGCCTGCGTCGCCGCTCGTCCAGTCCCCGCTGAGGGCGGGAGCGCCCCCCGGACCGTCCGCGTCGGCCCGCCGGGTCCGTCGTCGGCACCGCTACCATGCCGCACGGCGCCGCGACGCAGTCGTCGGCGACCGACCGACGTCCGCCCGACCTAGGAGCCCGATGAGCGTCACCGTCCGTGTCCCGACCACCCTGCGCACCCTCACGGGTGGCTCCGCCGAGGTGGCGGTCGACGGCAGCACCGTGGCCGAGGTCCTCGACGG
>JAAYBP010000333.1 GCA_012730075.1 Acidimicrobiales bacterium
CGTCACCAGGCGGTGCGGGAGGCCTTGCAGGTGACGCAGACGGTGGTGGTGGGCAGGGCCTCGAGGCGGGCCTCGCCGATCGGGCCGTCGCAGGACTCGCAGTTCTGCCACTTGCGGGACTTGGCCCGCTCCAGGGCGGCGTCGATCTCACCGAGGAGCTGCTCGTCCTCGGCGATCTGGGCCCGGATGCGGTCGCGCTCGACGAACGTGCCGTCGGACTCCGAGCCGCCCTCGTCGTCGCCCGATCCGACGTCGGTGCCGACCTCGGCGAGCACGTCGTAGTCGCTGGCGAGCTGGGCCATGCGCGCGACGGCGTCCTCGCGCATGTCGGTGAGGCGGGCGCGGTGGGCCTTGACGGTCAGCTTGGTGGCGGTCATCGGAGGTCGGATCTCTCTCGCGGTCGCAGGGGGACGGAGCAACATACCGTCAGCGCCGGGCGCGACGGACATCGGTGCCCGATCGGCACCGATCCGCGGATCGCAAGGAGCGGTCGGACCGGGTCGTGCCTGGAACGAGCGGTCCGGGTCAGATGCCGCAGCGGGGCGCCCGCCAGGAGATCCCGTAGGAATCGACGTGCACGTGGCCGTCGTGGTTCGGGTAGCCCGGGCCGTAGATGCCGTCGAAGCCGTGGTGGCGGGCCCGGCGGGCGACCGTGCAGAGGCCGTGCGGGCCCGGGTCGATGTCGGCGGCGTCGCCGTAGAGGTGGCGGGACCGGGACGCGCCTCCGACCCGCCGATTGCAGGCGATCGAGCGGAACCCGCTGGCGATGCGCAAAGGCTGGTCACCCAGGGCGTGGCGGAGCGCCTCGAGCTTCCACATCGTGATCAGGGCATTGGTGCGGGCGGTCGACGCGGCGACCGGGCCGCCGCCCCACCCGCCCCAGCCGCAGCCGTCGTCGAGCTCGCCGTAGGAGAAGTGGGCGGGCGTGCAGTCGTCGTCCTGGAGGCGGTCGATGACCCGGAACGTCTGCGGTCCGGCGATGCCGTCGGCGGTCAGCCCGTAGGCGACCTGGAAGCGCCACACCGCAGCAGCGGTGGCGGGACCGTAGACGCCGTCTATCGAGAGGCGGCTGCCGTAGCCGGGGTAGCCCGAGAGGCGGATCTGGAGCCGGTGCACGTCGGTACCGGCCGATCCGTTCCGCAGCGTGCGCGTCCAGGTCCCGCAGCCGTCGGCCGCGGCCGGAGGGGATGCGACGACGCCGACGACGGAGGTGACGACGACGAGGCCGACCGCCACGGCGAGCGCGATCGGGGCGCCCGGTCGTCGCCGCGCCCGCCGCTCGTTCGCCGACATCGCGCACCACCTTCCGTGCCTCGGATCGCGCCGTGGTCGTCGCGCGACGGTACCGACGGCCCCGTCCCCGACCGCGGATGCGGGGGACGCGGAGCGCGGCCCGGCGCCGCGATCGGGGTGAGATCCGCCTGGGGTTCGCTACCAGGTGTCGACGTTCGGCCGGCCCCGGTGGGTGCCGGGTTCGGGGGCGGCCGGGAGGAGCGCGGTCGTGATCCAGCGGCGGGTGTCGGCCGGATCGATCACGTCGTCGATCTCGAACTGGGCGGCGACGTTCACCCCCTTGCCGTGCTCGTAGGCGAGG
This sequence comes from Acidimicrobiales bacterium, assembly GCA_012730075.1. Classification (GTDB taxonomy): domain Bacteria; phylum Actinomycetota; class Acidimicrobiia; order Acidimicrobiales; family Iamiaceae; genus Iamia. Next base: position 1,595 of record JAAYBP010000333.1, read on the forward strand.
GCGACCATCGCCTCGAAGCGCTCCTGCCGGGCGACCGGGTCGGTCTCGGCCTCCAGCTCGGCGCGGAACCCGAGCCGGACCGCGCCCTCCAGACCCATGCCGCCCAGCTCGCCGGTGGGCCAGGCGACGACGAACGCGGGCACCTTGAAGCTGCCCGCCGCCATCGCCTGGGCGCCGAGCCCGTAGCCCTTGCGGAGGATCACCGTCGCGCACGGCACCGACAGGTTGGCGCCGGTGACGAACAGGCGGCTCATGTGCCGCACCGCCGCGGTCTCCTCCGACTCCGGTCCGACCATGAACCCCGGCGTGTCGCAGGCGAACAGCACCGGCAGGCCGTGGGCGTCGCAGAGCTGGAGGAACCGCGCCGCCTTGTCGGAGCCCGCGCTGTCGATCGCCCCGCCGAGGTGGGCGGGGTCGTTGGCGATCAGGCCGATCGGGCGGCCCTCGACGCGGGCGAGCGACGTGACCATCCCGGGGGCGAAGCCCGACCGCAGCTCCAGGCGCGAGCCCTCGTCGACCAGCAGGTCGAGGGCCCGGCGCACGTCGTAGACCCGCAACCGGTCCTCGGGGACGACGTGGCGCAGGCCGCGCTGGTCGGCGGCGGTCCAGCCGGCGACGGGGCCCTGGAAGTACGAGAGGTAGCGGCGGGCGAGGTCGACGGCCCCGGCGTCGTCGTCGGCGACCAGGTCGACCACGCCGTTGGCGGTCTGGACGTCGATCGGCCCGATGGTCTCGGGCGGGTGCACTCCGAGCCCGCCACCCTCGATCATCGCCGGGCCGCCCATGCCGATGTTGGCGTCGCGGGTGGCGATCACCACGTCGCAGCAACCGAGGAGGGCGGCGTTGCCGGCGAAGCACCGTCCCGACGCGATGCCGACGAGCGGGACCGATCCGGAAAGACGGCCGAACAGGTTGAACGCCAGGCAGTCGAGCCCGGTGACGACGGTCGTGTCGGTGTCGCCGGGCCGTCCGCCGCCGCCCTCCGCGAAGAGCACGACCGGCAGGCGCTGCTCGGCGGCCAGCTCGAACAGCCGGTCCTTCTTGCGGTGGTTCTGGTACCCCTGCGTGCCCGCGAGGACCGTGTAGTCGTAGGACGCGACGACGACCCGTTCGCGCCCCGCGGGGGCGGTCGCCGCGTTGATCGTGGCGATGCCACCGACCAGACCGTCGGCGGGCGTTCGGTCGATCAGGTCGTCGAGGTCGCGGCGGCGCCGCTGGGCCGCGATCACCAGCGGCCCGTACTCGACGAACGAGCCGTCGTCGACCAGGTCGGCGACGTTCTCGCGCGCGGTGCGACGGCCCAGGCGGTGCCGCTTGGCGACCGCGTCGGGCCGGGCGGCGTCGAGGCCGCGCTCGTGGCGCGACCGCACCTCGGCGAGGTCGGCGCGCTCGGCGTCGAGGTCGACCTCGACCGCGGCGGTGGCCTCCGCCTCCTCGTCGCCCGCACCCGGCTCGACCCGGATGACGACCGTGCCCGCCGCCACCTGGTCGTCGGCCGAGACGGCGACCTCGACGACGCGCCCGGCGACGGGGCTTGTCACGTCGTGGTGCATCTTCATCGACTCGACCACCGCGACGACCTGGCCGACCGCCACCGCGTCCCCGACGCCGACGGCGACCGACACGACCTGGCCCTGGAGGGGGGAGGACACCGCCTCGGCGGCGGGGGAGGAGGCGGGCGGCGGCGTCATGGCCGCCGAGGTTGCCACGCAGGCGGAGCCGGGGTCAGGGCCGGGACTCGTGGCCCGGTCGGCCGTGGGTGCGGCGGTCCTCCTTCATCTCCGACTCGAAGACGTGGCGCCGTCCGTCGAGGAGTTCGTCGCGCACCCGGCGCTCGTGGGCGCGGACCTCGGTCCAGTAGCCGTCGTCGAACTCCTCGACGAGCTGGAAGGTCCAGCGGCCGTCGACGACGTTGCGCCCGACGACCTCCTCGCGCAGGCGGGCGGCCTGTGTCGGGTGACCGGCGGCGGCGAGTGCGTCGGCCGCCTCGCCGAACAGCCCGTCGGCGTGGCCCATGAGCTGGTGCGCCTCGTACAGGTGGCCGCGGGCCCGCTCGACCCACTCGATCGCCTCGGTCACCCTCCCCACCGCGGCGACGGTGGCGTCGTCGACGCCATCGGGTCGGCGGTGCGGATCGTCGGACGGCATCTCGTCTCGAGCCATCGCGCCACTGTTACATCCGGGGTCAGACCCCGGATGTAACAACCGACCGTTACGCTGCGGCGGTGCCGTCCACCGGAGCGCGGATGGTGGAGGCGCTGGTCCCCCGGCGGCTCGGGAGCGGCTTCCGGTGGCTGTGGAGCGCGTCGTCGGCGGGGAACGTGGCCGACGGGATCCTCCTCGCGGCCGCGCCGCTGCTCGTCGCCCGCCTCACCGACGACGCGTTCCCCGTGGCCCTGGCGGTGTTCCTCCAACGGCTGCCCTGGCTGCTGTTCAGCCTGCTGGCGGGCGCCCTGATCGACCGGGTGGACCGCCTCCGCCTCACCGTGGCGGTGTACGGCATGAGGGCCGCGACCGTCGGTCTCCTCGCCGTGGCCGTCGCCGCGGACCGGGCGAGCCTGGCCGCGGTGTACGCGGTGACGTTCCTGCTCGGCACCGCCGAGACCGTCGCCGACAACGCGTCCAACGCGCTGGTCCCCGAGGTGGTGCCCGACCGAGGTCTCGGGCTCGCCAACGCCCGGCTGGTCGCATCGCAGATGGTCGCGAACCAGCTCGTCGGCCCGCCGGTCGGCGCGTTCCTGTTCAGCATCGGGCTGGTGCTGCCCTTCGGCGCCTACGCGGTGGCGATGGCGGCGGGCGCGGTGCTCCTGACCCGGACGACCCGGCTGGCGCACCGGCACGTCCCGCCCGAGCGGCGCGCCGTGCGCCACGAGGTGGCCGAGGGCGTGCGCTGGCTGTGGCACCACCCGCCGGTGCGGACGCTCGCCCTCACGATCGCGGGGTTCAACATCACGTTCGGCGCGGCGATCTCGGTGCTGGTCCTGCTCGCCCAGCAGCGGCTCGGGCTGGGCGACCGGGGCTACGGGCTGCTCCTCGCCGCGTCGGCCGTCGGCGGGGTCGTCGGCGCCGTGTCGTACGGCCACCTCGAGCGACGCTTCTCGCTGGGCACGCTGATGCGGGGCGGGCTGATCATCGAGACGCTGACCCACCTCGGGCTGGCGCTGGTCACGTCGTCGGTCGCGGCGGGTGTCGTCCTGCTCGTGTTCGGCGCGCACGCCGCGGTGTGGGGGACGACCTCGACCACGGTCCGCCAGCGGGGCGTGCCCCCGCACCTCCAGGGTCGGGTCAGCAGCGTCTACGGGCTCGGGTCGCTCGGCGGGATCGCGATCGGCTCGGTCCTGGGTGGCGTCCTGGCCCAGCGCGGCGACATCACCACGCCGTACTGGTTCGCGTTCGGCGGGTCGGTGCTGATGACCGTCCTCCTGTGGCGCCAGTTCCCGCTGATCGCCCACGCCGCCGACGATCCGTCCGCTACGGAATGACCGTGGGACGGGCCTGTTACATCTGGGGTCAGACCCCGGATGTAACAGAAGCCCGTTGTTACATCTGGGGTCTGACCCCGGATGTAACGAGCGGGGGGCGGTCGCGGGTCTCGATCGGCGCGGGGCCGAGGTCGGGGCGGAGCAGCGTGGGTGGGTCGGCCGGGGCGACGCCCGCGCGGCGCAGGGCGACGTGGAGGACCTCGGCCGCCTGCACGCCGAGGTGGGCGACCGGGCGGTTGCGGTGGGTCCGCACGCCGAGGTCGACCTGGGCGATCGCCTCGATGCCGTCGAGCCGGGCGATGTCGATCAGGAGGCCGAGGTCGACGCCGTACCCGCCGGCGAACGGCACCCGTTCGAACGTCGACCGGCGCCCCGCGTACTCGCCGCCGAGCGGCTGGCGGATCCCGCCGAGGACGGGGTGGTACGTGGAGATCGCGGGGCGGGCGACCAGCTCGGTCACCCGTCCGCCGCCGGTGCCGTCGACCCCCGCGTCGCGGTGGTAGTGGCCCTTCACGAACGTCACGCCCGCGTCGTTGATGAGGGGCGCCAGCAGGCGCCCGACCCACGCCGGGTCGAACCCCTCGAGGTCGGCGTCGAGCCACACGACCAGATCGCCGGTGGAGGCGCGCAGGGCGTGCCACATCGCCTCGCCCTTGCCGTGGCGGACGGCGTGTCCGTCGCTCGGGTCGTCGGGTCCGCCGGTCCCGCCGCCCTCGTCGCTCGGATCCCGGTCGTCGCTCGGGCCGCCGCGCTCGTCGACCGGACCGACCGTGACGACGCGGGCGCCGGCGGCGGCCGCCTCCCGGGCGGTCGCGTCGGTCGAGCCGTCGTCCGCGACCACGATCTCGTCGACGAGGCCCACGGCGTCGACCAGCGCCGAGCGCACCGCCCCGACGATCGGGCCGACGGTCGCCTCCTCGTCGCGGGCGGGGATGCAGACCGAGACGGTCGAGGTGCGGCGGCGGGCGAGCGCGTCGAGGGCGTCGTCGTCCCCGGTGGGGGCGGTGGTCACGGGCCCGTCGGCGCGGGGGACGTGAACCGGCCGGCGCGGCCGTCGGACCAGCGCAGGTCGTCGTCGAGTCGGAGGTCGGGCGCGGTGTCGGTGCGGCCCGACAGGGCGGCGTGCACCGCGAGGAAGTCGATCGTCGCGGCGACGTCGTGCACGCGGAGGAGGTCGCCCGCCTGCGGATCGACGTGGCCGATCGCGGCGAGCGTGCCCGCGAGTCGATCCTGCGGCGGCCGCCGGGTGAGGGCCCCGACGAAGTCCTTGCGCGACAGCGCCCAGAGCACGGGCCGGCCGAGCCCGCGGATCGGGGCCACGTCGCGCAGCATCGTGACGGTCTGGTGGGGCGTCTTGGCGTAGTCGACGCCCGGGTCGACCACGATCGCATCGGGCGCCACGCCCAGCTCGCCGGCCCGGGCGATGCGCTCGCGCAGAACGTCGGTGACCTCGCCGGCGATGTCGGAGCCGTAAGCGTCGGGATCCTGGAGCCGCACCTTGGGGCGGGCCTTGGTGTGCATGACGACCAGGGCGGCGTCGTGGCGGGCGCAGGCGCGGGCGACGTCCTCGTGGAGCAGGCAGCTCACGTCGTTGACGATCGACGCGCCGGCGGACAGGGCGGCGTCGGCGACCGCGGGACGGTAGGTGTCGACCGAGATCACCGCCTCGGGTCGCTCGGCGATTACCCCCCGGAGCACCGGCAGCACCCGGTCGATCTCCTCGTCCTCGCCGATCTCGGGGACGCCGGTGATGCCCGACTGCCCGCCGATGTCGAGTACGTCGGCCCCGGCGTCGAGCGCGGCGAGCGCCCGGGCGACCCGGTCGGCGGTCGCCTGACCGACGCCCACGTCGGAGAACGAGTCGGGGGACGCGTTGACGATGGCCATCACCAGCGGTCGACCCAGGTCGAGGGGGCCACGGGGGGTCCGCAAGGCGGGGACGGGCACGGGTCGACCATAGGGGATCGACGTCGTGGTTCCTCCGTGGCGGCGGCGGGCGGTGGCGGTCTCCGTTCGGCCCTTCGTGGCCTGCGGTACCACGGGCCCGTGGCCCGGGAAGCGGCTCGCCCTTCCCGGCGCTAGCGGTCGTAGAACCGGGCCTCCACGACCCGGCGCGCCCGGCGGGTCAGGCGCAGGAACTCGTCGCGCAGGCGCGGCGCGCTGGTGCCGAGTGAGCGGGCGAGGACGGTCAGGTCGTCGCCGGTCGGGAGGGAGTCGCGGGGCCGTCCGGCGACGAGCGTGGCCCGGTTGCGGACCCGCGCGCAGAAGGTGTGGGCGGCGGCGAGGGCGTCGGCCTCGACGTCCCCGATCACGTCGTGGTCGCGCAGGGCGGCGATCGCCCGACCCGTCGACGGTTCGACGAGGTCGTGTCTGAGCAGCAGGAGGTCGACGGTCAGCTCGATGTCGGTGAGCGCGCCGGGTCCGAGCTTCAGGTGGAACTTGGGGTCCTCGCCGGGGGGCACCCGTTCGGCCTCCGAGCGGGCCTTCACCCGACGGATGGCGCGCAGGTCGGCGGCGGTGGGCGGCCGGTGGACCAGGTCGTGGCTCCCGGCCAGCGCCGCCGCGGCGAGGGCGTCGTCGCCGGCCAGGGGGGTGAGCCGCGAGTAGGCGAGGCGCTCCCACGGCTCGGCCCACCGGTCGAGGTGGGCGATCAGGCTGTCGAGGCTCCGGGCCACCGGAGCGCTGCGGCCGCCGGGTCGGAGGTCGAGGTCGACGGCGTAGGTGCGGTCCGCCGCGCCGCGTCCGGCGAGGAAGCGCCGCACCGCCTCGGTCGCCCGCGTCGCCTCGGCGCGGCCGTCGTCGTCGGTGGCTCCGTGCAGGAACACCAGGTCGAGGTCCGACGCGTACCCGAGGTCGGCGGCGGCGAGGCGGCCGAGCGCCATGACCGCCAGCGGCACCTGCGGATCGGCGACCGCGACCGCGGCGATCGCCGCCTCGCGGGCGACCGCGGCCAGGGACGCGCCGACCGCGTCAGCCGGCGCGTCGTCGAGCACGTCGGCGGCCGCGACCTGCAACCTGGCCCGCGACACGGCCCGGCGCACCACCGTCGCCGGGTCGACCTCGGGTGGCGCCACCTCGGCGGCGCGGGCGACCGCGGCGGCTCGGGTCGTGGCCAGCTCCCCCGGCGGTACCGGCGCCAGCTCGGCGGGGGAGAGGAGCTGCGGCTCGCGGTCGAGGATCCGGACCAGCAGCGGGCTCGTACCGACCAGCACGCACACCCGCCGCGCCGTCTCCGGCGATTCGCGGAAGGCGGCGGCGACCGCCCGAGGTTCGGCCGCGACGAGCGTCCGCAGGGCGAGGAGGCCCTGATCCGGATCCGGCGCCCCCGACAACCAGTCGAGGAGCAGTGGGAGCATCTGGGCCATCAGGCGCGAGGACCGGGTCAGGCCGCGGGTCAGCTCCTCGATCGCCCGGCGGGTCCGGTCGGCGTCGGCGAAGCCGAACGCGGCGAGCCGGGCGGCGGCCGCGTCCGGCGCGAGCGGCGCGTCGACCCGCTCGAACGCGTCGAGCAGGGGACGGAAGTAGACGCGCTCGTGGATGCTGCGCACCGTCGCCCGGCACGCGGTCAGCTCGGCGTCGAACTCGTCCAGCGCGGAGGTGCTCGGTCGGTCGCGCAGGCCGAGGACCCGGGCGAGGCGCTCCCGCTCGATGCGGTCGGTCGGCACCGAGTGCACCTGCCGGCCGCGGTCGAGCTGTACCGCGTGCTCGATGCGGCGCAGGAACCGGTACGAGGCGCGCAACCAGCGGGCGTCGAGGTCGTCGACGTAGCCGCCGTCGCCGAGCGCGGTGAGGGCGGGCAGCGTGCCCCGGACGCGGAGCGCGGGGTCGAGCGGGCCGTGGACGAGCTGGAGGAGCTGGGCGGCGAACTCGATGTCGCGGATGCCGCCCGGCGTGCGCTTCAGGTCCTCCCGGCCGTCGTGTTGCAGCGCGTGGCGCTCGGTGCGGGCCTTCATCGACCGCACCTGCTGGATGGCGTCGGCGTCGAAGCCGCGCTCCCAGAGCTGCGCCGCCGCCGAGGCCTCGAACTCCCGCGCCAGATCCCCGTCGCCCGCGAGCGTCCGGGCCTTGAGCAGCGCCTGCCGCTCCCACGGTTCGGCCCAGCGGTCCCAGTGACCGCGGTACCCGTCGAGGGTGCGCACGAGCGGGCCGTCGCGCCCCTCGGGCCGGAGGTCGACGTCGACGCGGATCGCGGCGCGGGCGGTGTCGACGAATCGACGGGCGGCCTCCTGCTCGGCGCGGTCACCGGTCGCGCCGACCAGCACCACGTCGACGTCGGAGGCGTAGTTCAGCTCGTTCCCGCCGGCCTTGCCCATGGCGATCACCGCGAGCCCGTCGGCGCCGGCGAGGCGCAGAGCGGTCGCGCAGACCGTGGCGGCCATCGCGGTGACCGCCGCCATCGTCGGGATCAGGTCGTCGCGGCCGGTGAGGTCCCGCGCCGCGATCCGCAGCACCTCCAGCTCCCGCCAGTGGGCGAGCGACCCCGGGTCGGACACGTCGTCGACGGGCACCCGTCGGTCGAGCGACGCGAGCACCTCCAGCGCCCGGGCGTCGGACGCGACCAGCCGCCCGAGCCACCGGCTGGCGGCGATGACTGCTATCGCGGCGTCGGCGAGCGCGGGATCGGCGACGAGCCGCTCGCGCGCGTCCGGGTCGCGCTCGGCGATCCGGTCGAGGACGAGCGCCACCCCCGGCGGGTCGGCCGAGCGGCGGGCCCGGTCGGTCAGGTCGGCGGCGTCGGCCACCCGTCCATCATGGGCGCGTCCCGTCCCGGCGTGCCCGGAACCCCTCGCGAGGGCGGCCGTCGGCGCGGTAGACACGGCCGATGGCGGCTGCCGAGGTCCTCACCCGCCGGCGGCTCAACCGCACCCTGCTCGCCCGGCAGCACCTGCTGGAGCGGGTCGACCGGCCCGTGCTCGACGAGGTCGCGCACCTCATCGGCCTCCAGGCGCAGGAGCCGCTCGACCCGTACACCGCGCTGTGGTCGCGGCTGGTCGACTTCCGGCCGGAGGCGCTGGGCGACGAGGTCGGGGCGCGCCGGGCGATCCGCGTCACGACGCTGCGCAACACGGTGCACCTGCACACGGCCGACGACGCGGTCCGGGTCCGCGCGCTGACCCAGGAGGTGGCCGGCCGTCACATGACCCCGACCAACGCCGTCGGCCGGGCGCTCGCCGGAATCGACGCCGAGGCGTTGCTCCGCGACGCGGAGGTCTGGTTCACCGAGGCGCCCCGCCACGGCGGGGAGCTCAAGGAGTGGTTGCTCGAACGCCACCCCGACCGCGACCCGGACCGCCTGATCAGCTTCGTGCGGTACACGGTGCCCCTCGCCCAGCGGGCGCCGCGCGGCGTGTGGGGTCGTTCGGCGCGGGCGACCTGGTCGCCGCTCGCGCGGTACGCGGCGCGGCCGCTCCCGGCGGTCGGGCGGGACGACGAGGCCGACCTGATCCTCCGGTACCTCGCCGCGTACGGCCCTGCCTCGCCCGCCGACCTCGCGTCGTGGAGCGGTTGGACCCGGGCGGCCGCCCGCCTCGACCGGCTCCGCGACCGCCTCGTCACGTACCGCCACGAGGAGACCGGCCGCGAGCTGTTCGACGTCCCCGACGGGCCGTCGGCGGACCCCGACGAGCCGGCGCCGGTGCGCTTCCTGCCCGAGTTCGACGACGTCACCCTCGCCCACGCGGACCGCAGCCGCATCGTGCCGTCGACGGTCACCTCGGCCGCCGTCCTGCGCATCGCGGCCCGACCGAGGATGATGCTGGTCGACGGCTCGGTCGGGGGCCTGTGGTCGGCGTCCCGCGACGACGACCGCGCCCGATTGCGGCTCGTCCCGCTGCGACGCTGGACCCGGGCCGAGCGGCGCGACGCCGCCGAGGAGGGGGCCCGCCTGCTCGGTCTGCTCCACCCCGACGCCGATCCCGACGTCGTCGTCGATCAGGAGGCGGAGCTCACCAGGTGACGTCGTCGCAGCCGTCGTGGGTCTGCGGCTCGACCTGGAAGGTGGTGTGGTCGATGGCGTAGCGATCCTGGAGGAGGGCCCGGGCCCGGTCGAGCACTCCGTGGGCGTCGACGTCGGGGGCCGTCATCAGGTGGGCCGAGGCGGCCTCCATGTCGGAGGTGAGGGTCCACACGTGGAGGTCGTGCACGTCGACCACGCCGGGCAGCGCGGCCAGTTCCGCCTCCAACGCGGCGACGTCGAGGCCCGGCGGCGCCGACTGGAGGAGGATGCGTACCGCCTGACGGCCGAGGTGGAACGTGCGCGGGAGGATCCACACGCCGACCAGCGCGCCGACGACCGGATCGACCCACCGCCAGTCGAACGCGGCGAGGAGCACGGCCGCCACGATCACCCCGACCGAGCCGAGGGCGTCGGCCACCACCTCGAGGTACGCGCCCTCGACGTTCAGGCTCTCCTTGGCGCCCTCGCGCAGCAGCGCGAACACGACGAGGTTGGCGATCAGGCCGAGCACGGCGACGACGAGCATCGGCCCGGTCAGGACCTCGGGCGGTTCCCGCAGGCGTCGCACCGCCTCGACGAGGACCCACGCGGCCACGCCGACCAGCAGCAGGGCGTTGACGAAGGCGGCGAGGATCTCCAGGCGGTAGAGGCCGAAGGTGTGCTGGCGGTTCCGGCCCTCGCCGCGGGCATGGCGGCCGGCGAGGGTGATGGCGGCCAGCGCCATGCCGAGGCCGACGACGTCGGCGAGCATGTGGCCGGCGTCCGAGAGCAGGGCGAGCGACCCGGTGACGACCCCGGCCACCGCCTCGACCACGAAGAACACGGCGATCAGCCCGAAGCTGATGGCGAGGGGGCGCAGGTGCCGGGCCCCCGCGTTGGCGAGCGACGGCCCGTGCGAGTGCCCGTGCCCCCCGTCGTGCCGGTGCGCGTCGTCGTGTCCGTCCTCGCGCTCGGCCAGGGCGTCGTGGTGGTGCGCCACGGGTCCTCCTCGGCCGGCGACGATGAAGTATGCGAACTCTCGCATATGAGTGCGGATCGGTCAACGGCGAGAGCGGCGGCGGTCGGGCGCAACGCTTCTTGGCGCGTGGGCGGCCACCGGCGACCGCGGGCGCGCGAAGAACGGGGAAGCGGTGGACGTGGCACCCGCCGGTGGTCGGGGGGCCGGCCGGGCGGGCGTCGGTACGCTTCGGGCATGACGCGCCTGCGCATCGCCGCCTGCCAGCTCGACACGACGGTGGGCGACCTCGACGGCAACATCGAGCGCATCCTCGACGCCTACCGCCGTGCGTCCGACGCCGGCGCGGACGTCGCCGCCTTCCCCGAGCTGGCGATCACCGGCTACCCGCCCGAGGACCTCCTGCTGAAGCCGGGGTTCGTCGCCGCCAACGTCGAGGCCCTCCACCGCGTCGCGGCGGCCACCGGCGACTGCGTGGCCATCGTCGGCTTCGTCGAGCACGCCCGCGACCTCCACAACGCGGCGGCGATCTGCGCCCACGGCGAGGTGAAGGGCGTCTACCGCAAGTGCGAGCTGCCGAACTACGCGGTGTTCGACGAGCTGCGCTACTTCGCCCGCGGCGAGGAGCCCGACGCCCTGTACTCGGTGCGCGGCGTGCCGGTCGGCGTGTCGATCTGCGAGGACGCGTGGAACCCGGCCGGCCCGATCGCGGACCAGGCCGACAGCGGGGCGCAGGTCGTCGTCAACATCAACGCCTCTCCCTACGCCGAGGGGAAGCTGGCCCGCCGGGAGCGCATGCTCGCCACCCGGGCGGCCGACGCGAGCTGCGCGCTGGTCTACGTGAACCAGGTCGGCGGCCAGGACGAGCTGGTCTTCGACGGCGGTTCGATGGCCGTGGCCGCCGACGGGACCCTGCTCGCCCGGGCCCCGCAGTTCACCGAGGACCTGATGGTCGTCGACGTCGAGGTCGGGCCGGTGTACCGCAAGCGCCTGCTCGACCCGAGGGGACGGCCGGTCGACGACCAGCTCCCGCTCGTCGAGGTGACCCCGACCGTCGTCGTCGACGACCCCCTGCCCGATCACCCCGACTCGGTGCGTCCGGTGATCGCGCCCGCGCTCGACCCCGACGACGAGGTGTGGGAGGCGCTGGTCACCGGTACCCGGGCCTACGTCGACAAGAACGGCTTCTCCGACGTGGTGATCGGGTTGTCCGGCGGCGTCGACTCCGCGATCGTCGCCGTGCTCGCCGTCGACGCGCTCGGCGCCGATCGGGTCCACACCGTGGCCATGCCGTCGCGCTACTCGTCGGACCACTCCCTGAGCGACGCCGAGAAGCTGGCGGTCAACCTCGGCGTCGACCACCGCACGATCCCGATCGAGCCCGCCCACGCGGCGATGCTCGGGATGCTCGCCCCGTCGTTCGAGGGCCGCGGGCCCGACCTCACCGAGGAGAACGTCCAGTCGCGCATCCGGGGCCAGATCCTGATGGCGCTGTCGAACAAGCTCGGCTGGCTCGTGCTCTCCACCGGCAACAAGAGCGAGGCGGCGGTCGGCTACGCCACCCTCTACGGCGACACGGTCGGCGGCTACGCGCTGATCAAGGACGTGCTCAAGACCCGCGTCTACGACCTGTGCCGGCGGCGCAACGAGCGGGCGGGCCACGACCTGATCCCGTCGTCGATCCTCACCAAGGCCCCCTCGGCCGAGCTCCGCCCCGACCAGCGCGACGACCAGAGCCTCCCGCCCTACGAGGTGCTCGACCCGATCCTCCACGCCTACGTCGAGCTCGACCGCACCGCCGCCGAGATCGTCGACGACGGGCACGACGCGGAGCTGGTCGGCCGGGTCACCCGGCTCGTCGACGGCGCCGAGTACAAGCGCCGCCAGTCTCCCCCCGGTCCCCGCGTCACGGACAAGGCGTTCGGCAAGGACCGCCGCCTCCCGATCACCAACCGCTTCCGCGGCTGACCGCCCCGCTCCCCGGTCCTCGGGCTGAACCGGCAAGGGCCAGCCTCGGGGGGTCTGCGATGATCGGCGGGTGACGACGTTCGACGAGCTGTACGACGTGCTGCGCGCCCGGGCGGCCGAGCGGCCCGAGGGCTCGGCCACGGTCGAGGCGCTCGACGCCGGCCTCCACGCCATGGGCAAGAAGGTGCTGGAGGAGGCGGGGGAGGTGTGGCTCGCCGCCGAGCACGAGGACGACGAGGCCCTCGCCCTCGAGATCTCGCAGCTCCTGTACCGCCTCCAGGTGGTGATGCTCGCCCGGGGCCTCACCCCCGCCGACGTCTACCGCCACCTGTAGCCGCCCGTTTCGGGAAGCCGCCCGGGGGCGGACAGAATCGCCACGGGAACCCCGCCCGCCGGGGCCACCATCCGCACCGAGGACCAGAGGACCGAGGACACCGATGCTCACCGTCGCCCTGCCCAACAAGGGTACCCTGTCCGAGGGCGTCATCGACATGCTCACCGAGGCGGGCTACCGCGCCCGGCCCGACGGGCGCAGCCTCACGGTCCTCGACCCCGCCAACGGGGTCCGCTTCTACTTCCTGCGCCCCCGCGACGTGGCGGTGTACGTCGGCCAGGGCGACATCGACCTCGGCATCACCGGCCGGGACCTCTTCCTCGACTCGGGGGCGGCGGTGACCGAGGTGCTCGGCCTCGGCTGGGGGGCGTCGGTGTTCCGGTACGCGGCACCGGAGGGCGAACGGGTGTGGAGCGTCGACGACCTCGCCGGCTGCCGCATCGCCACCTCTTACCAGGGCCTCGTCGAGCGCGACCTCGCGTCCCGGGGCATCGAGGCCCGCATCGTGCACCTCGACGGCGCGGTCGAGATCTCCGTCGAGCTGGGCGTGGCCGACGTGGTGGCCGACGTCGTCGGCACCGGCCGCACCCTCGCCGCCCACGGGCTCGTGCCGTTCGGCGAGCCGCTGTGCACGTCGGAGGCGGTGGTCGTGGCGCGGGAGGCCCCGGTCGCCTCCGACCAGGAGGCGGCCCGCCGGCAGCTCCTGCGCCGGCTCGAGGGCGTGGCCGTCGCCCAGCAGTACGTGATCGTCGACTACGACTGCCCGCGCGAGCTGCTCGACCGGGCGGTGTCGCTCACCCCGGGGCTCGAGTCGCCCACGATCTCACCGTTGCGCGACGACGACTGGGTCGCGGTGCGGGTGCTGGTCCCGAAGGGCGACATGAACGACGTGATCGACTCGCTCTCGGACCTGGGCGCCAAGGGCATCCTCGCCAGCGACGTCCGCAGCGCCCGGCTGTGACCGTCGCGCCCCTCCGGCCCCGCCCCGGCCGGTGAGCGGGGCGCCGGGCGGGTCCGCCCGGGGCGCGCTGGCCCTCGCCGGTTCCGGCGTCCTGTTCGCGTCGACGTTCCTCGTCGTCCAGCGCGCCGTCGAGGACGCCGAGCCGCTGCCGTTCCTCGGGGCCCGGTTCCTCATCGCGGCGGCGGTGCTGTACCCGTTCGTCCGCCGGCGGCCGTCGTCGCGGGACGAGGTGCGCCTCGGGATCGCCGTCGGCGCCGCGCTGTCGGTGAGCTACCTGCTCCAGACGACCGGCCTGCGCCACACCGAGACCTCGACGTCCGCGTTCATCACCTACCTGCTGGTCGTGATCGTGCCGCTGATCGTCGCCGTGGTCGACCGGCGCCGGCCCGAGCCCCGGGTCGCGCTGGGGGTGGCGGTGGCGACGGCCGGACTCTGGCTGCTCTCGGGCGGGCCGGGCGGCGGCCTGGGGCTCGGCGAGCTGCTGACGCTGGCCTGCGCGGTGGGCTTCGCCGGCCACGTGGTCGCGGTGGGCCGGTTCGCCGGTCGGCTCGACCCGGTGCGCTTCACGTTCGTGCAGCTCCTCACCGTCGGGGTCGTGTGCGGCGTGCCCGGCCTGTTCGTCGGTGGCTACCGGTTCGGGGCGGTGGCGTGGGCAGGCGCCGCCTTCACGGGGGTGTTCGCCACCGCGGTCGCCTTCTTCGGGATGGTCACCGGGCAGCGCACCGTGCCGCCGGCGCGGGCCGCGCTGATCCTGCTGATCGAGCCGGTGTGCGCCGGACTGCTCGGTGTGGCGACGGGCGAGGAGCTCGGGTGGAGCGGCCTGGCCGGCGCCCTCCTGATCCTGGCCGCCATCGGGATCGTCGAGGTGCTACCGCTGCTGCGCGGCGACGTAGCGGACGACCCGGCGGTCGAGCCGACGGTCCACGGCTGAGGTGCGGCCCCGGCCGGTGGAGCGGCCGGGTCAGGCGCGCCGGGTGAGGGCGAGCACGAGGCCGAGC
>JAAYBP010000334.1 GCA_012730075.1 Acidimicrobiales bacterium
CGACCTGGAGCTCGCCGACGGCGAGGTCGTCCTCGTCGTGGGCGACAGCGGCTCGGGCAAGAGCACGCTCCTGCGCACCGCGAACGGGCTCGTCCCCCACGCCAGCGGTGGTCGCTTCCGCGGCCGGGTCACGGTGGGCGCCGACGACGTCGGCGCCCTGCGCCCGCGCGACCTCGCGGGCACCGTCGGGTTCGTGCACCAGGACCCCGAGGCCCACGTGGTGGTCGACGAGGTCGAGCACGACGTGGCCTTCGTGCTCGAGAACCTCGGCATGGGCGCCGCCGAGATGCGCCGGCGGGTGGAGGAGGTGCTCGACGCGGTCGGCATCGCCCACCTCCGGCACCGGTCGCCGTCGTCGCTGTCGGGCGGTGAGCGCCAACGGGCCGCCGTGGCCGGTGCCCTCGCCGCCGCCCCCGCGGTCCTCGTGCTCGACGAGCCCACGTCCATGCTCGACCCGCAGGGCGCCGACGACGTGCTCGCCGCCATCGGTCGGCTCGTCGACGACCTGGGCACGACGGTGGTGATGGCCGAGCACCGTCTCGAACGGGCCGCGCCGCTCGCGGACCGGGCGGTGCTCCTCGACCGCGGGCGGGTGGTCGCGGACGGCGCGCCCGCCGACGTCGTCGCCGACCTCCCCGGGGCGCCGCCGGTGGCCCACCTCGGGCGGCTGCTCGGATGGGATCCGCCGCCCCTGACCGTCCGCGACGCCCGGCGGCACCAGCGTTCCTCCCCCGCGCCGTTGCCGACCGAGGCGCCGAGCACGGGTTCGGACGCCGGTACGCCGCCGGCGCCGGGCGAGGTCCTGGTGCGGGCGCGCGGTGTCGACGCCTCGCCCGCGGGAGGGCCCGCGGTGCTGCGGGCCGTCGACCTCGACGTGGCCCGGGGCGAGGTGATCGCCCTGCTGGGTCGCAACGGCTCGGGCAAGACCACCCTGCTGCGCACCCTGGCCGACCTGGTCCGACCGCTCGCCGGGACGATCGACCGGGCGGGACGGGTCGCCCTCGTCCCCCAGGACCCGGGCCGGATGCTGTTCGCGGCGACCGTCAGGGGCGAGGTCGCCGAGACCGCCCGCCTGCTGCACCGCTCCGGGGACACCGTCGACGACTGGCTCGACCGCCTCGCCCTGGGCGGGCTCGCCGACCGGCACCCTCGCTCGCTGAGCACCGGCGAGCGCCAGCGGGTCGCGGTCGCCGCGGTCGCGGTCGGCGGGGCCGACGTGCTGCTCCTCGACGAGCCGACCCGCGGCATCGACGCCACCTCGCGAGCCGCCCTCGAGAAGGCGGTCGTCGAGCACGCCGCCCGAGGCGGGGCCGTGGTCGTCGCCACCCACGACGTCGAGTTGGCGGCTCGCACCGCCACCCGGGTCGTCGTCCTCGGCGGAGGTGACGTCGTCGCCGACGGGCCCGCCCGCGAGGTGCTGGCCGGGTCGCTGTTCGCGCCCCAGGTCCTCCGGGTGCTGCCGCCGTACCTGACCGTCGCCGAGGTCGCCGCCGCGCTCCCGGCGGCGCGGGTCGACTCGTGAAGGCTCCGCTGCGGGTCCTCCTCGCCTACGGCCTGGCGAGCCTCGTCGGTGCGGCCGCGTTCGTGTACCCGTTCTGGCTGCCCGACGGCACGCTGTCGACCCGCTCGACCGACGCGCCGCTGATCGCGGGCGTCGTCGGCGCGCTGGCGATCGCCGCGGTCATGGCCGAGATCCGCGCCCACACGATGACCGGCGCCGACGTCGCCGTGCTCGGGATGCTGTCGGCCATGGCGGGGCTGATGCGCCTGATCGACCTCCCCGGCGGCGGCAGCGGGATCTTCCTGCTCGTGATCCTCGGCGCGGTGGCCCTCGGTCCCCGTCGTGGCTTCCTCCTGGGCCTGTTCTCGATGGCGCTGAGCGCGGTCGTCACCGGAGGGGTCGGGCCGTGGCTGCCGTTCCAGATGCTCGTGCTGGCGTGGGTCGGGGCCGCCCTCGGGCTGATCGGGCGGGCCACCCGCCGCATGCCGCCGACCGCCGAGTTGGCCGTCGTCGCCGTGGCGGCGTGGGCGTCGGCGTTCCTCTACGGCGTGCTGATCAACCTGTGGTCCTGGCCGCTGACGCCGGGCGAGGGGGAGCTCCAGTGGCACCCGGGCCTCGGCGCCGGCGAGACGCTCCGCCGGTACTGGTCGTTCTACGTGGCGACGTCGTCGGCCTGGGACGCGGCCGGCGCCTTCGCCAACGCCGTCGCCGTGATCGTCCTCGGTCGTCCGGTGCTCGCCACGCTCCGCCGCTTCGCGGCGCGGCTCGACCCGGTCGTCGAACTCGACGC
>JAAYBP010000335.1 GCA_012730075.1 Acidimicrobiales bacterium
CCGGTACCGGGTGTCGGGTCAGGAGTAGCGGAGGGTGCCCCTGCCGCGCTCCACGGCTCCGATGCGGACGGCGCGGCGACCGGCGGCGCGCAGCACGTCGAGGGCGGTGTACGCGTCGTCCTCGGCGACGACGACGACCATGCCGATGCCGAGGTTGAACACGCCGCGCATCTCGTCGTCGGAGATCCCGCCGTGGCGTTGGATCTCCCCGAAGATGCGGGGCGCCTCCCACGTCGACTCGTCGACGACGGCGTCGACGCCCTTCGGGAGCACCCGGGGCAGGTTGCCGGGCATGCCACCGCCGGTGATGTGGGCGATGGCGTGGACGTCGACCGCGTCGAGCAGGGCCCGCACCGCCGGTGCGTAGATCACCGACGGCTCGAGCAGCTCCTCGGCGAGGTCGTGGCGCGCCCCGGGGAAGGCCGGACCGTCGAGGGGCAGGCCGGCGCGGTCGAGCATCACCCGCCGGGCGAGGGAGTAGCCGTTCGAGCGCAGCCCGGGCGAGGGGATGCCGATCAGCACGTCGCCGGGCCGGACGCGGTCGGGCCCGAGCATGAGGTCGCGCTCGACGACGCCGACGGCGAAGCCGACCAGGTCGAACTCGCCCGGCTCCATCGCCCCGGGGTGCTCGGCCATCTCGCCGCCGATCAGGGCGCACCCGGCCTGACGGCACCCCTCGGCGACGCCCTCGACGAGCTGCTCGATGTGGGCCGGGTCGAGCTTGCCGACCGCGATGTAGTCGAGGAAGAAGAGCGGTTCGGCGCCGGCGCACACGATGTCGTCGACGCACATGGCGACCAGGTCGATGCCGATCGTGTCGAACCGTCCGGCGGCCTGGGCGACGAGCGCCTTGGTGCCGACGCCGTCGGTGGACGACACCAGCACCGGGTGGCGGTAGCGGTGGCCGACGAAGGAGAACAGGCCGCCGAAGCCGCCGATGTCGCCGATCACCTCGGGGCGGAAGGTCGAGCGGACCTTCGCCTTGATGCGCTCGACCGCCTCCTCGCCGGCGGTGATGTCGACCCCGGCGGAGCGGTAGGTCTCGCCCCCGGCGTCACCCGCACCCGCCCGCCGGTCCGTGCCCGACCGGCGGTCCCGGCCCGCCGCGTCACCCGCGTCACCCGCGCCCGCCGCGTCGCCCGGGCCCGTCCCTGCGACCGGCATGGCCTCGCCCTCGCCCATCGCTTCGGCGGGCCCCTCGCTCGACGACCCGGTCACGGCCGATCGCCGCTTCGGTCGGCGTCGTCGGCGGGCAGGAGCGAAGGCTGCTCGATCACCGCGCCGGCGGCCACCGCCGTGCTGCGCTCGACCCGGGCCTCGGCGCCCGCCTCGAGGACCGCCTTGCTCAGGTCGACCGGCACCTCGATCGGGTAGTCGCCGGTGAAGCAGGCGGTGCAGAAGCCCGCCTCCGCGGCTCCGGTCGAGGCGAGGAGCCGGTGCAGCTCGATGTACGCCAGGCTGTCGACACCGAGGAAGCGGGCGATGCCGTCGACGTCGAGGCGGGCGGCCAGCAACTCACCGGGGTCGCCGAAGTCCATGCCGTAGAAGCACGGCCAGCGCACCGGCGGCGACGTGAGCCGCAGGTGCACCTCACGTGCCCCGGCCTCGCGCAGCATGCGCACCAGCTGGTGCTGGGTGGTGCCCCGCACGATCGAGTCGTCGACGACGACGATGCGGCGGCCCTCGATGTTCTCGCGCAGCGGGTTGAACTTCATGCGCACGCCGAGGGCGCGCATCTCCTGGCTCGGCGCGATGAACGTGCGCCCGATGTAGCGGTTCTTGACCAGGCCTTGTCCGAACGGGATGCCGCTGCGGCGGGCGTAGCCCTCGGCGGCCGGCACCCCGGACTCGGGCACGCCCATGACCATGTCGGCCTCGACCGGGGCCTGCTCGGCGAGCGCCTCGCCCTGGCGAACCCGGGCGTGGTGCACGCTCTGGCCGTAGAGGCGGGCGTCGGGCCGGGCGAAGTACACGAACTCGAACAGGCACAGCCGGGGGTCGAGCCGGTCGGCGGGGAACGGGTGGAACGACCGCGGCGGCGTGCCGGGCTCGAGGACGACGACCTCGCCGGCCTCGACCTCGCGGAGCATGTCGGCCCCGACGATGTCGAGCGCCGGGCTCTCCGACGCGACCACCCACGAGTCGCCCCGGCGGCCGAGGCAGAGCGGCCGCAGCCCGTTCGGGTCGCGGACCCCGTACACGCGGTGCGCGTCCATGATCACGAACGAGAAGGCCCCCTCGAGGCGGGGCAGCACCGCCGCGATCGCCGCCTCGAGTGCGTCGGACGGGTCGGCCTCGGGATCGGCGACGGCCAGCTCGCGGCTGATCAGCTCGGCGACGAGGTCGCTGTCGCTGCTCACGGTGCCGTCGAGCATCCCGTGGTCGCGCGCGAGCTGGGCGGTGTTGGTGAGGTTTCCGTTGTGGCCCAGCGCGAACTGGTAGGACGCGACGTTGCGGTACACGGGCTGGGCGTTGCCCCAGGTGCTCGAGCCGGTGGTCGAGTAGCGCGTGTGGCCGATGGCGAGGTGGCCGACGAGGGGGGCGAGGGTCTTGTCGTCGAAGACGTTCGACACGAGGCCCATGTCGCGCACGACGGTGAGGTAGTCGCCGTCGCTCACCGCCATCCCGGCGGACTCCTGCCCCCGGTGCTGCAGCGCGTACAGCCCGAGGTAGGTCAGGTGGGCGACCGGCTCGTCGACGCCGATGACGCCGAACACCCCGCACGCTTCCTTCGGCGAGTCGTCGAAGGGATCCCTCACCCCGCCATCATCGCACCCGCGGACCCCCGCGCCCCACCTCGCGCCGCGATGCGTCCGCCGGCCGCTCATCGTTCCGCCCCGACCAGCATCCCCAGAGCCGGTGGCGGGGCCCGAGCCCGCCACCTGATCTCAGCTCCTCGGAGCCGGGCCCAGGTGGCGGGGCTCGCCCCTCCCCCGCCGAGGCCTTGCCCGCAGGGGGGCCGGGCACGCCTCGGTCGGCACGAAACCGTGGCGTGCCCGACCGGCACGGGGCAAGGGTCGACCAGCCCATTTTCCGGATCGTTGACGTATGGTCGTCCGAGTGGGGACTGACGACCGTACGAGTTCGCGTGGACGGCGAGTGGGCAGGGACGCGCTCCTCGAAGCGGCGGCCGACCTGCTGGCCGAGATCGACCTGTCGACGGTGGCCGGCGCCGTCGTCGGCGTGCGCGCCGTCGCCGCCCGCGCCGGCGTCGCCCCGGCCACGGTCAACCACCACTTCCGACCGGGTGAGGGCGGTCCCAACGCCCGCCTGGCGGGGGCGGCCACGCTCCACGCCCTCGCCCGCGCCGCCGACGTCGGGCCCAGCGAGATCGCGTCGGACGCCCTCGACACCGTGGTCGCCCTCCAGCGCGGCGACCCCGATGCCCTCCGTCGGATGGCGTCGATCGCCGCCCGCGACGTGCTCTGGTACGACCCCCATCGCGATACGACGATCGACGCGCTCAACGGGGCGCTGTACCTCGCCGTCGCCGCCGCGCCCCGCAGCCCCGAGGCCGTCGAGGCACTGCGCGCCCACTACGAGATCACCACGCAGGTCTACGAGGAGCTGTACGGCGCCCTGCTCGAGGCGACCAGGCGGAGGCCCCTCGAGAACCTCGACGTGCGGGCCTTCACCGCCGTGTTCTCGGCCCTCGCCGACGGCTTCATCCAACGACGACGGTTCGATCCCGACCACGCGCCGGCCGAGTTGTTCGGGGCGGCCGTCGTGCGCGTGTTCGAGGCGCTGTCCACCCCCGAGGGAGCACCGGAGGACCACGACCCGGCCGACAACCTGGTGCCCCTCCCACCCGGTTCGAACCTCGACGTCCACAAGCGCGAGGCGATCGCTCGCGCCGCTGGGGACCTCTACCGCCGCGACGGCTGGGACGCGGTCTCGATCGCCGCCGTGCAACGCCGCGCCGGGGTGAGCCGGGCGACGGTGCTGGCCAACTTCGCCGACCGCGACGGCCTGGCGGCCGCGGTGTGGGCGCACTTCCTCCCCTCCCTACAGGCCGAGCTCGACGAACCGATGGCGGTGCACCGGTTGGTGCACCGGTACCTCGAGCACGTCGCTCGCCTCGCTCACGAGCACCACGCGCTCACGGTCGCCATGAACTCCGGGGTGATGGCCCACCAGGCGGCGGGCACGCGCCCGGGCACCGATCCGACCGATCCCCGCGCCATGGTGCCGATCGGCCCGATCCTGCGCCCGCACCTGTCCGCCCACGCGTCGGCGTTCCGGCCCGGGCAGGTCGACACCCACTCCGCGGCGAGGGACTCCGCCGACCTGCTGGTGGGCCTCACCCTCCGCCTGGCGATCACTCGCCCGGCCGCCGGGCCCCGGGCGATCGCGACGCGCGTGTGCGACACGCTGCTGGCCGGAATGCTCCGGCGCCGTCCGACCACCTGGTGACCGGGTTCCGAACCCCTTCAGGCCGACGTGGTCGGCGCGTCGAGCGCAGCCGGGAGCCGGTCGCGCCAGGCCGCCGTCGCCTCGTCGAGCGACAGGTCGACCAGGCCCTCGACCACCGCGCGATCACCGCCGGCGACACCGAGGTCGGCCACCGGGACCCCGCCGGACTCGGCCGTGTCCGACACCGACTCGACGTGCTCCGGCGCGACGCACAGCACGACCCGGCCGGGGGCCTCGGCGAACAGCTCGGCCGGCCCGTCGACGCCCTCGACGCGCACCCCGACGCCCGAGGCCACCGCCATCTCGGCCAGCGCACCACCGAGGCCGCCGGTGGACACGTCGTGGACGCCCGACGCCCACCCGGAGGCGACGACCGCGCGGAGGGCCGCCGCCAGCGCCGCCACCTCGTCCAGGTCGAGCGGATCGAGCACGCCGTCACCCGCGGCACCGACCGATGCCGCCCACGCCGATCCGGCGAGGGAACGGGGTGAGCGGTGTCCGAGCAGCAGCACCCGGCCGCCCTCGACCAGACCGACCCCGGGCGGCCGACGGTCGAGCTCGTCGACCAGGCCGAGCAGGCCGACCACGGGGGTCGGGTCGATGTCGCGCCCGTCGGTCTCGTTGTAGAGGCTGACGTTGCCGCCGACGATCGGGATGCCGAGGGCGCGGCAGGCATCGCCCATGCCGTCGATCGCCTCGGAGAGCTGCCACATCACCTCGGGGTGCTCGGGGTTCCCGAAGTTGAGGCAGTTGACGAGCGCCAGCGGACGGGCGCCGACGCACGCCAGGTTCACGACCGACTCGGCGACCGTCGCCGCCGCCCCGCCGCGCGGGTCGACCGCGCACCAGCGGTGGTTGCCGTCGGTCGTCAGGGCCAGGCCTCGGCCGGTGTCGACTCCGGTGGTGGGGTGCTTGAGGCGGAGCACGGCCGCGTCGCCGCCGGGCGCCTCGACCGTGTTCAGGAAGAGCTGGTGGTCGTACTGCCGGTAGATCCAGCTCGGATCGCAGAGCCCGTCGAGCAGGACGGCCCCGCACTCGCCGGGGTCGGGCACTCCTGGATCGCGCCCGGCGCGCTCGGCCCGGTCGGCGGGCTCGCCGCGGGGCCGGTCGTAGAGCGGCGCGGCGTCGTGGAGGCTGCTCGCGGGCACGTCGGCGAGCACGTCACCGTCGAAGCCGTCGAGGATCCTCAGGCGGCCCCCGTCGGTGACCCGACCGATGACGGTCGCGGCGACCTCCCACCGCTCGCAGAGGCGCATCACCTCGTCGAGGTCGTCGGGGGTGACGATCGCGAGCATCCGCTCCTGCGACTCGCTCGTCATCACCTCGAAGGGCTCCATCCCCTCCTCGCGCCGCGGCACCGCGTTGACGTCGACGTCCATCCCGACCCCACCTCGCGACGCGGTCTCGCTGGTGGCACACGTCAGGCCGGCGCCACCGAGGTCCTGGATGCCGACGACGAGGCCGGCGTCGAGGAGCGTCAGGCACGCCTCGATCAGCCGCTTCTCCTCGAACGGATCGCCGACCTGCACCGACGGGCGGAGGTCCTCGCTGCCCTCGTCGAAGCCCGCCGACGCGAGCACGCTGACCCCGCCGATTCCGTCGCGGCCGGTGGACGAGCCGAGCAGGACGGCGAGGTTGCCCACCCCGGTCGCGGCCCCGAGGACGAGCCGCTCGGTCGGCAGCACGCCGAGGCACAGCACGTTCACGAGCGGGTTGCCGGCGTAGCAGGCGTCGAACACCGCCTCGCCGCCGACGTTGGGCACGCCGACCGAGTTGCCGTAGGAGGAGATCCCCGCCACCACGCCCTCGGCGACCCACCGGCTCCGGTCGTCGTCGAGCGGGCCGAATCGCAGCGGGTCCATGATCGCGATCGGCCGGGCGCCCATGGTGAAGATGTCGCGCAGGATTCCGCCGACCCCGGTGGCCGCGCCCTGGGCGGGCTCGATGAACGACGGGTGGTTGTGGCTCTCGATGCGGATGGCGGCGGCGATGCCGTCGCCGACGTCGACGACGCCCGCGTTCTCGCCCGGTCCGACCAGCACCGCCTCGCCCTCGGTCGGCAAGCGCTTCAGGTGGATCCGCGACGACTTGTAGGAGCAGTGCTCCGACCACATCACCGCGTACATCGCGAGCTCGAGGTGGTTGGCCGGCCGGCCGAGGATCTCGACGATGTCGGCCGCCTCGTCGTCGGTCAGGCCGAGGGCCCGGTGGATGGCGGCGTCTCCGGTTGCGCTCACCCGTCCGACCCTACCGGCGGCCGCCGCGCCGCCACGGAGCCGTGACCTCCGCCGACTCCCACCCCGAACCGCTCGCGGGTTGTTTCAATGAGATCCACCCGTCTGATTTCTCAAAGCAGATCACGGACATTTGACGCAGATTGAGCACAACCCGAAAACCGTGAGGCAATTGCCGTAGCCGGACCGATTGTGGTTTGATCGACCCATGCCCCCCAAGAAGAAGACCCGTACGATGTCTGCTGAACACAAGGAGGCGATCAAGGCCGGCCGAGCCCAGAACCGAGCCGTCTCCGATTACCTCAGTGCCCTGGAGGCGACCAAGGGTCGACCCGGCCGACGCCGCACCCCGCAGTCGATCGATGCCCGCCTCGCCAAGATCGACGAGCTGCTGGCGAGCTCCGACGCGGTGGGTCGCCTGAACCTGATGCAGGAGCAGGAGGACCTGCGCGCCGAGCGCGAGACCCTGTCGCAGAAGGTTGACCTGACCGCCGTCGAGGCGGCCTTCGTCAAGCAGGCCGCCGCCTACTCCGAACGCAAGGGCATCAGCTACGCCGTCTGGCGCAAGGCCGGCGTCACCCCCGCCGTCCTCGCCAAGGCCGGGATCAAGCGCGGTTCCTGACCGCCACGGTCGGTCGGCCGGCCCGGATCGTCCCGCCGGCGATCCGGGCCCCCGCCGCCCGGCGGGCCCTCAGCGAGCGGGTGCGACGGCGCGGTCGAGGATCGACCGTAGGAGGGGAACGCCGTCGCTCGAACCGAGGAGATCGCTGATCGCCCGCTCCGGGTGCGGCATGAGGCCGACGACGTTACCGGCCTCGTTGCTGATGCCGGCGATGTCGTCGATCGAACCGTTGGGGTTGTCGACGTACCGCAACACCACCTGATCGTTGGCCTTCAACGCGGCGAGAGTCGCATCGTCACACGTGTAGTTGCCCTCGAAGTGGTTGATGGGCACCTGGAGCACCTGACCCACCTCGGCCGACGCGGTCAACGCCGATCGGGTGGTCTCCACCCGCAACCCGACGGTGCGACACACGAACCGGAGCCCGACGTTCTTGTGCAACGCGCCCGGTAGCAGCCCGGCCTCGGTGAGGACCTGGAAGCCGTTGCAGATGCCGATGACGGGTCCGCCCTCGCGGGCGAACTCCGCCACCGCGCCCATCACGGGCGAGAAGCGGGCGATAGCCCCGGGGCGCAGGTAGTCGCCGTGGGCGAAGCCGCCGGGCACCACGACCGCGTCGACGTCACCGACCGACTCGTCGCCGTGCCACAGGATGCGACCCTCGCCCCCGAGCGCCCCGACCGCCTCGACCACGTCGAGCTCGCAGTTCGAGCCCGGGAACTGGACGACCCCGACGACCGCGCTCACGACACCGTGCTCACGAC
>JAAYBP010000336.1 GCA_012730075.1 Acidimicrobiales bacterium
ATCCCGCCCCAGACGTTCCGGGACTGGCGGTACCTCGCCGTCGCCGTCGGGGCCGGCGCCTGCGCCCTCGCCGGGCACCGGACGCTCGGCCGGCTCGAACGATCGGTCCTCGTCCTCGACGCCGGCGGGCTCGCCCTGTTCTGCGTGACCGGAGCGATCACCGCCCTCGACCACCGCGTCGGAGCGGTCGGGGCGGTGGTGCTCGGCGCCATCACCGGGTTCGGGGGCGGCGTGCTTCGCGACATCCTCCTGCGCGAGGTCCCGGTCGTGCTGCGAACCGGGCTCTACGCCATCCCCGCCCTGATCGGCTCGGCCACCGTCGTCGTCGCCTCCGAGTTCGGCCTCGACGGCCCGGCCGCGCCGATCCTGGCCGCCGCGCTCTGCTTCGGGATCCGCCTCGCCGGCATCCACTTCGACCTCAGCGTCCCCGGCGCGGGCGGGGTCGACGATCGGTGACCGTGACGGCCCCGCGGCGTCGGTAGCAGGGTCAGGCGTCGGGTTCGATGCGGACGCAGCTCGGCAGGTCGGCGGACGCGCCGGCGAGGCGGTGCAGCACGGCGCGGGTGGGGTCCAGCACGAGGCCGTCGTCGCCCCGGCGGGCGCGCCCGTCGACGATCAGCGCGTACGGACCGCCGGTGCCCGGCCACAGCAGGGTGGCGGCCGGGTTGGCCTCGACGTTCGCCGTCGACGTGGTGCCGGCGGCGAACGCGAACGTCTCGCCGTCGAAGCTCACCGCCACCGACACGACGTGCGATCGGGCATCGGTGCCGGTCGTGACCAGGAACGCCACCGGTCCGTGCTCGGCGACCCGGCGCGCCAGCTCGTCGAGGGCGACGGTGCCGCTCACGGTCGGATCCCTTCGTCGGCGGTGGTCATCCCCCTGCACCGTATCGACGGCGAGCGCCGGGGTGGCCGCACTCGATCGGCACCGGGGCGGGGAGGTCGGTACGGTCCGGCGGGAGGCAACGCAGGAGGGCCGGGATGGCTGACGAGGTGCTCGACGTCGTGGTGGTGGGGGCCGGGTTCGCCGGGCTGACGGCGGCGCGGCTGCTCCAGGAGGCGGGCCGGTCGGTCGTCGTGCTCGAGGCGCGTGACCGGGTCGGCGGTCGCACCCGCACCGAGACGCGGCAGGGCACGTGGATCGACCTCGGCGGCCAGTGGATCGGGCCGGGCCAGGACCGCGTCGTCGCCCTCGTCGACGAGCTCGGGTTCGCCACCTACCCCCAGCCCGAGGTCGGCGACGACGTGGTGCTCGACGGGAACGGGGCCCGGCGCCTCGGGTCGTTCGTCGAGGCGTTCACCGACGACGAGCTGGTGGCGTACATCGAGCTGGCCGGCGCGCTGGAGGCGATCGCCGACCAGGTGCCGCTCGACGCCCCCTGGTCGGCACCCGAGGCGGCGGCGTGGGACGCCACCACGCTCGGCGACTGGGTCCGGGCGCGCGGGGTGTCCGACGCGGTGGCCGACCTGTTCGAGGTGGGCGTCCGCGCGGTGTTCGCCGCGTCGTCCGCACAGCTCTCGCTCCTCCACGCCGCCCACTACGTCCACTCCGCCGGCGGCTGGTCGAAGCTGACCGACAGCGAGGGTGGCGCCCAGCAGGACCGGGTCGAGGGCGGCGTACAGCCGCTCGCCGAGGCGCTCGCCGCGCGCCTCGCCACCGGCACGGTCCGACTCGGCGAACCGGTGACGCGGATCGTCCAGGGCGAGGGCGGCGTCGAGGTCGACGCGGCGTCCGGCCCGATGCGGGCGAAGCGGGTCGTGGTGGCCGTGCCGCCGACGCTCGCCGGGCGGATCGCGTACGAACCGGCGCTGCCCGCCCGGCGCGACCAGCTCGTCCAGCACATGCCGCAGGGGTCGGTCATCAAGTTCCACGTCCTCTACGACGAGCCGTGGTGGCGCGCCGAGGGCCTGTCCGGGATGGTCCTCTCGCCGCACGAGCCGATCGGCGTCACGTTCGACTGCACGCCGCCCGCCGGTACGCCCGGCCTGATCTCGGGGTTCTTCGAGGGGCCCGACGCCGTCGCCCACGGCGAGCGGACCATGGACGAGCGCCGCGAGGTCGTGGTCGGCGTGCTGGCCCGCACGCTCGGCGAACGGGCGAGGGACGTCCTCGACTACGTCGACCTCGACTGGTCGGCCGAGCCCTACACGCGGGGCTGCTACGGCGCCCACCTCCCGCCCGGAGCGTGGACCGTCTACGGCGCCGCGCTGCGGGAGCCGGTCGGGTGCATCCACTGGGCCGGCACCGAGACCGCCGAGCGCTGGACCGGCTACATCGACGGCGCGATCGATTCCGGCCAGCGGGTCGCTTCCGAGGTCCTCGCCGCCCTGGGCGACGACGCTCGTCCCGAGGCCTGAGGCGACGGCCGCCCGCCGTGTGCGACACGTTCTGCGTCCGGCGCCCCGACGGGATGCTCTTCGCCAAGAACAGCGACCGACCCGTCGACGAGGCGCAGATCGTCGAGTGGCTGGCGCCTCGCCCGGCCGCCCGCGGCGGATCGGTGCGGGCCACGCACCTCGCGGTGCCCGACGTCGGCGCGGCGGGGAGCCTCGGGTCGCGCCCGACGTGGATGTGGGGCGTCGAGCACGGGGTCAACGAGCACGGGGTGGCGATCGGCAACGAGAAGGTCTGGACCGTCGACGACCCCCGGTCCGTTCCGCCCGCGCTCCTGGGCATGGACCTCGTGCGCCTCGGCCTCGAACGGGGGAGCCGCGCCGACGATGCGCTCGACGCCGTCACGTCGCTGCTCGCCGACCACGGCCAGGGCGGATCGGGTGAGGAGGACCACGACGAGCCGTACTGGTCCTCGTTCCTGATCGTCGACGGCGACGGTGGCTGGGTGCTGGAGACGTCGAACCGCTCGTGGGTGGCCCGGCCGGTCGGGGAGGGGGCGGCGATCTCCAACCGGCTGACGATCGGCACCGACTGGAGCCGCTCGGCGTCCGACGTCCCCGCCGGTGCCGACTGGGACGGGTGGCGCGACCCGGCCGCACCGACCGGCCTCGCCGACCACCGCCTCGCCGCCACCCGGGCCTGCGTCGGCCGGGGACCGGTGGTGACGGCGGCCGACGCGGTGGCGACGCTGCGCGACCACGGCACCGGCCCGTGGGGTGCGCCGGGGGTGGGCGGTCCCGGCGGGGCGCCGCCCCCGCCGCCGGTGGACGTCGGCGACGACTGGTCCGGCGTGACGGTGTGCATGCACGTGCGCGACTACCAGTGCACGACCGCCTCGATGGTCGCCGACCTGCCGGCCGGCGCGGCGGGTGGCTCGGGCGCGGGCGGCTCGGCGCCGATCCGGGTGTGGGCGTCGGTCGGCGGCCCGTGCACGGGCGTGTTCCTCCCGGTCGGCCTGCCCGTGGTGCCCGAGGTGCTCGGCGACGCCGGGGCGTGGGCGGCGTTCAGCGCGCTCGGCCGGGGCGTCGAGGTGCTCGACGGCTCGGCGGGGGAGGCCCTCGCCCGCATCCGCGCCGTGCTCGACCCGATCGAGGACGCCGCCTGGTCCGAGGGCGACGACCTCTGGTCGGCCGGCGCCGGCCCCGACCGCTGGCGCACCGCCGCGACCGGCTGGTCCGCGGCGGTGCGCGCCGCTCTCCGCTCGCTCGCTCCCGGAGGCGCCTGAACGGCGAGGTCGGGGTTCAGGCGGCGAGGCCGAAGGCGTAGCTGGAGGCGTGGATGCCGCCGCCCATGGCGTCCTCCTCGTGGTGCACCTGCGTGGCGGGGTCGGCCTCGGCGGCGCCGACGGCGACCATCAGCGGGATCAGGTGGTCCTCGGCGGGGTGGCTGCGGCGACCGCCGGGGGCGGCCTCCCAGTCGAGCAGGCGTCGGACCCGCTCGGCGGGGTCGCTCTCGACCAGCGTCTCGCGGAGCCAGCCGTCGAACGCGGCCGACGGCGCGGCGCCGGTGGGGCCGAACTCCCGCAGGTTGTGGTAGCTGAGACCGCTGCCGACGATGAGCACGCCCTCGTCGCGCAGCGGAGCGATCGCCCGGCCGACGGCGAGGTGGGCCGCCGGGTCGTAGCCCTCGACGATCGAGAGCTGGAGCACCGGCACCTTCGCGTCGGGATACATGACGTACAGCGGGGCGAAGACGCCGTGGTCGAAGCCGCGCTCGGGGTCGGTGTCGTTGGCGATCCCGGCGGCGTCGAGCAGCTCGGTGACGCGCGCCGCCACCTCGGGCGACCCGGGCGCGGGGTACTGGATGCGGTACGTGAACTCCGGGAAGCCGCCGTAGTCGTAGTACATCGGTGGTCGGGGGTGGCCCTGGACCGTGGGCCGCGGCCGCTCCCAGTGGCCCGACACGACGAGGACGGCCCGGGGCGTGACGCCGACCTGTGACGGGATCGCCTGGAGCGACGACTCGAGGGGGGTCCAGTCGCCGGGCATCAGGTCCTTGATCCACGGCCAGGGGCCGCCGCCGTGGGAGATGAAGTAGGTGGGGAGTCGCTCGGCGAGGTCGGTCATGGTTCGCTCCTCCGGGTCGGGCGGATCGCTTAAGGCGTGAAGTCACTGTAGCGTGTTCACTTCAAGATGCAACCGACGCGGTACGGTGGCCGGGTGTCCGAATCACCGAGCCCCCGCTGGCTGGACGCCGACGAGCGCGAGACGTGGCTCGCCGTCATCAGCCTGACGATCCGCCTGCCGGCCGCCCTCGACCGACAACTGCGCCGGGACGCGGGCATCGGCCACTTCGAGTACCAGGTCCTCGCCGGGCTGTCGGAGGCGCCCGACCGGACCCTGCGGATCAGCGAGCTGGCCGAGTTCGCCGACGGCTCGCTGCCCCGGGTGTCGCAGGTGGTCAGCCGCCTCGAGCGGCGAGGGTGGGTCAGGAGGGGGTCCGACCCCACCGATGGCCGCTACACCCTCGCGACGCTCACCGACACCGGCTGGGACAAGGTCGTCGCCACCGCCCCCGGGCACGTCGAGCAGGCCCGTCGCCTGGTGATCGACCGCTTCGACCCGGCCGAGCGGGCCCGCCTCCGCGAGTTCGCCGACCGCATCACCGCCGCCAGCGCGGATCGACACGACGGTCTACCCTCCCGCTGACGAACAGTGCCGGTACGCGCCGGCACCTGACATCAGGGGGTGTCGGTCATGGCCGGTCGATCGTCTCTTCGCGTCGCGGGCTTGGTCGCGGTCGCGGCTCTGCTCATCTCGGGCTGCCAGCTCGAGGATCGCGTCACGTACCTGGCCTCGGACGAGCTGAACGGGCGCGAGAACGACACCCCGGGCGGGATCGCGGCGCGCGAGTTCATCATCGACGAGCTGGTCGCGGCGGGCGTTCCCGGCGCGCTCCCCGGTGAGG
>JAAYBP010000043.1 GCA_012730075.1 Acidimicrobiales bacterium
CCGCCGTACACCAAGACGTTCACCTACGACCGGATCGTCAACTTCGCGGGCTTCGTCATGTACGACCCGGCGACCGAGACCGAGGTGCCGCTCGCGAATCTCGCGGGTCGGCTCGCCAGCGTGCTCGTCTACGACGACCCGGCCGGCAGGGTGATGCCTGAGGACAAGGGTCCCCTGCGCTTCTTCGTCGCCGACGCGGCGACCGTCGACCCCGTCGTGATGTCACCGGGCGGCGACAGCGTCGCCGGCGTGAACGAGCTCAACGTCGTCGGCCCCGCCACCCAGATGGCGCTCAACGCCGGTGACGACCAGACGGCCTCGGCCGGCACGGCCGTCCCCGTCGCGCCGAGCGTGCGGATCACGGACGCCGGCGACAACCCCGTACCCGGCGTCCACGTCACCTTCGCGGTGGCCTCCGGCGGCGGCTCCGTGACGGGCGCCGCCGCGGTCACGGACGCCAAGGGCATCGCCGCCGTGGGCGCCTGGACGCTCGGCGGCGCGCCCGGCACGAACACGCTCACGGCGACCGCCGCCGGCCTCGCCGGTTCGCCGGTCACCTTCACCGCCACCGGGGACGCCGGCATCCTCGCCGTGAGACTGCACGGTGTGCCGATCCGCTCCTACAGCCTCGCCGAACTGCAGGCGCTGACGCCGTTCGCCGGGTTCGCCGGTTATCGCAACAACCAGGGGGCGATCACGGGCCCTGCGGCCGTCACCGGCGTCAAGGTCACCGACATCGTGGGCGACGCACTCGGCGCCCCGCTCGCGGAGGATGGTTCGGTCGATGTGGTCGCCGGCGGCGACAAGCCGACCACCAGGAACTTCACCCACGACCGGCTGGTCAACTTCACCGACTTCGTCATGTACGACGCCACGACCAACACGGTGGTGGCGCTCGGCGACCTCACCGGCCCGCTCGCATGCATCCTCATCTACGACGACCCCGGCGGGCAGATCATGCCGGCCGATCGGGGGCCTCTGCGTTTCATCCTCGCGGATGCCCTCGACGAGAACGCGGTGATGTTCCCGGCGAACGAGGCCGTCTCCAACGTGGTGGCGCTCGACGTCCTCACTCCCGCCACCCAGATGGCCCTGTACGAGGGTAACGACCAGACGGCGTCGGCCGGCACGGCCGTCCCCGTCGCGCCGAGCGTGCGGGTCACGGACGCCGGCGACAACCCCGTACCCGGCGTCCACGTCACCTTCGCGGTGGCCTCCGGCGGCGGCTCGGTCGCCGGCGCGGACGCCGTCTCCGACGCCTCCGGCATCGCCGCCGTGGGCGCCTGGACGCTCGGCGCCACGCCCGGCGAGAACACCCTGACGGCGACGGTCGCCGGTCTCACCGGCTCGCCGGTCACCTTCACCGCCACCGGGGACGCCGGGATCCTCACGGTGAAGGACGAGGGTGTCGCGGTCCGCTCCTACAGCCTCGCCGAGCTGCAGGCCCTGCCGCCGTTCACCGGCATCGCCGGGTTCCGCAAGAGCACGGGCACCATCATCGGCCCTGAGGCCGTCACCGGCGCCAAGGTCACCGACATCGTGGCCGACGCGCTCGGC
>JAAYBP010000337.1 GCA_012730075.1 Acidimicrobiales bacterium
CCCTCGCGGTGCAGGTGTTCGGTCGCGGCCGGCACCTCGCCGGTGCGCAGCCCGAGGTTGTACCCGAGGCGCGTGATCACCCCGCCGATCCTACGGCCGTCCTCGGAGTCGTTCCGCCGAGGTCCGGGGTACGCGCGGACCCGCGTCAGCCTCCTGCGATCACCAGGCGCTCGGCGGGGGGCGGGGGTGCGGTTCTGCGCGCTGAGGGGGACGCGGGTGTCCCGCTCAGCGTGCAGAAGCGGAAGAGGACGGCCGGACAGCGGCGCCTACTCGTGGCGGACCGTCGCCAGCTCCGGGTCGGTGGGGTCGTCGGTGACGCGGTCGAGGGCGGCGGCGTCGCCGCCGAGGGTGCCGTGCCAGAAGTCGAGGATCGTCCGGGTGACCAGGTCGTCCCACGGCGACGGCTCGTCGGTGAACGCCAGGCGGTGGTCGGCGCCCAGGAGCGTGACGAACCACTTGGGCGAGGCCGCCTGCTCCCACGCCGCCTCGTCGGGCTCGATCGGGACGTCGTCGGCGTCGCCGTGCAGCACCAGCAGCGGCAGCCCCGAGTCGAACTCGAACTCGCCGCCGGGGACGTCGAACGTGAGCCCGGCGAACACGACCACCGAGTCGATGCGGTCGTCCCGGGTGGCGGTGTTGAACGCGACCGCGTAGGTGGTGGCGCCGCCCAGGCTGTGGCCGACGACCCCGATCGACTCGGGGTCGACCCGCCCGTGCAGCGGGCTGTCGGGGTCGTCGCCCGCCGCGAGGACCTCGTCGATCACGAACGACACGTCGCCCGGTTGGTTGACCCAGTCACCAATGTTCGACATGCCGCCGGCCGAGTCCCGGTTGGTGAGCGGGAAGATGGGCGCGGCGACGACGAAGCCGGCGGCGGCCCACTGCGGGATCTGCTCGGCGTACTCGTCGGGGTGCCCGGTCCCCCCGTGCGACATCACCAGCAGCGGGTAGGGCCCGTCGCCGGTCGGGAAGACGATGCGGGTGCGGACGGTCCGGTCCGGGCGGGCGGGCCGGTCGGCATCGGCGTCGGTCGGGCGCGTCGGGTCGACGAGGTCCTCGGTGAACTCGTCGACCGCGAGCGGCGCCCCGTCGGCGGCCGGGTCGTCCGGATCGGCCGGCGACGGCCCCGTCGTGGTCGATCTCCCGGTCGACGACGAGTCGTCGGCCGTCCCACAGCCCGCCATGGCACCCGACAGCAACGCCAGGACCGCCAGCCGCACGAGCAGGAGGACCGCGCCCCGCGCTCCTCCGCTCAGGAGTCCGCTGCCCCGTCCTCGGGGTAGCTGTCGACCATCCAGGCCACGCCGAAGCGGTCGGTCAGCATCCCGAAGGCGGGCGAGAAGAACGTGGGGCCCGGCGGCATGGTCACCTGGCCTCCCTCTGAGAGGGCCTCGAAGATGGGGGCGACCGCCGCGGGCGACGGCGCGGTGTAGGCGACCGAGAAGCCCGACTTCGGCCCGCCGTCGCCGGTGGGATCGTCGGAGCCCATCAGGAACGAGCCACCCACCTCGATCGAGGCGTGCATGACGGTGTCGGGCGAGACGTCGGGAGGGGTGTCCTCGCCGGGGGGCACGTCCCCCATCCGCATCACCTGGGCCTCGACCCCGAAGACCTCGGAGTAGAAGGCGAAGGCCTCGGCGCAGTTCCCGGAGAAGAACAGGTACGGGTTGAAGCTCATGGCGCGAGTCTTCCCCCTCGGGCCGGCCCCCGCTCGGGGACGGGGCGGGCCACCGGCCCCCGTCGTAGGGTGACCGACCCGGGGAGGGCGGACGAGGAGGACGAAGCCCATGGTCGACGAGGATCTCCGCCGCCGCCGGCTCGCCGTGCTCGACGAGCACTTCCGGTCCGAGATCGACCACGACTGGGAGGCCTGCCTGGCGACGTTCCGCGACGTGCCGCGCTACGAGATCGTCGCCACCGGCCAGGTCCACGAGGGCCGCGACGCGGTCGTCGCCTACCACCGGGCCCAGCGGACCGCCTTCCCCGACCAGCGCCACGAGAACGTCCGGATGCACGTCGCCGACGACGACACGATCGTGTCGGAGTTCGACCTCCTCGGCACCAACACGGGTGAGTTCATGGGGTTGGAGCCGACCGGGCGCTCGTTCCGGGTGGCGGTGATCGCCGTGTTCTCCTTCGACGGCGACCGCATCACCAACGAGCGGGTCTACCTCGACGGGGCCAGCCTGCTGCGCCAGATCGGTCGGGAGGACGTGCTGCCGCTCGCCGGGGTCGAGGGCTTCGCCGCCGCCGACATGCGCTGACGCGCGCCGCGTCAGTCGACCATCAGGCCGTCGAGGAGGGCGAGGACGACCATCCGCATCTCAGCGCCGGTGACGGCCGGGTCGGCGGATCGGGCGACGGCGAGGCCGGCCTCCTCCAGGGCGGCGACCAGCACGCGGGCCAGCGCCTCGACCGGCAGCGGGGCGACCCGGCCCCGATCGATCAGGTCGCGCACCACCGCCTCGACGAGCGCGCCGCCGTTGGCCATCACCACGGCCCGCCACCGGTCCCAGCCGAGCACGGCCGGGCCGTCGACCATCAGGCGCTGCACCTCCGGCGAGGCGCACGACGCGAACCAGGCGTCGACGGCGTCCGCGAGGAAGGCGGCGGGGTCGTCCGCGCCGGCGGGGACCCGCGACGCCAGGTCGGCGACCAGCCCCGCCTCGATCTCCTCGATCACCGCCTCGAAGAGGGCCGCCTTGTCGGAGAACTGGTGGTACATCGCCCCGCGGGTCACCCCTGCCGCCCTCACCACCGCCTCGGTGCCCACGCCGGCGTATCCGTGCTCGGCGAACAGCGGCCGGGCCGCCGCGACCAGCGCCCGCCGGGTCGCGGCCGAACGCTCCTCCTGGGTCCGTCGCGCCCCTGGGACCGACCCCTTCGCTCCGTCCATCCGACCTTGCCTTCCGTACAGTCTGTCTGTAACTTACGTGCAGTCGGTACGGAAACTAGCCGGGAGGCCCCGATGACGACGCGCGACACGACCGCTCCCACCAACCCTTCGCCCGTCGAGGTGGCCGGCGCCGTGCTCGACGTCGCCCGCGCCGGCGACCCCACCGGCCCGCCGGTCGTGTTCGTGCACGGCGCGCTGGTCGACCACACCCTCTGGACCGACGTCGCCGCTCGCCTCGCCGCCGCCGGCCACGACGTCCACCTGCCGACCTGGCCGCTCGGCTCCCACCGCCGACCGGTTCCCGGCTCGGTCGACCTCTCCCCCGAGGGCGTGGCCGACCTGGTCGCCGCCTACCTCGACCACGAGAACCTGACCGACGCCACGGTGGTCGCCAACGACTCCGGCGGCGCGATCACCCAGTTCCTGCTCACCCGCCGGCCCGAACGGGTCGGCCGGGTCGTGTTCACCAACTGCGACACGTTCGAGCGCTTCCCGCCGTTCCCGTTCGACCGTCTCTTCGCCGTCGCCCGGCGCCCCGCGCTCGGTCGCCTACTGCTGCTCCCGACCCGCTGGACGCCGGTCCGTCACGCCGTCGGCTTCGGGCCGCTCGTCAGCACGCCGCTCGACGCCGAGCGCACCCGCCGCTGGATCGAGCCCTACCTCACCGACCCGGGCGTCCGGGAGGATCTCGCCCGCTTCTGCCGCGGCGTCGACCCCGGGGCGCTGGCGGCGAACGCGTCGCGCCTCGGCAGCTTCGAGCGGCCGGTGCTGATGGCGTGGGGCGCCGACGACCGCTACTTCCGCCTCGCCGACGGACGGCGGCTCGCCGCCTGCTTCCCCGACGCCGAGGTGGTGCCGATCGAGGGCGCTCGCACCTTCGTGGCCCTCGACCGACCCGACCGCGTGACCGACCTCATCGCCGGGTTCGTCCGCCGGTACGGTCGTCGACCGTGACCGACTGGAACGACCTCACGTGGCGCGTCAGTGACGCGACCTACGACGCGTGGAACGCCCACGATCCCGACGCGGTCGCCGCCTGGTTCACCGAGGATGCCCGCGTACGCGACTCGACGTCGGACCAGTGGGAGATCGGCCCAGGTCCGGTGCGCGACCGGGCGGTGATGCTGTGCGGCGGGATGCCCGACCTGACCCTCACCCGGCAGGTGCTCGTCATCGACGGGCCGCGCCACGCCGACCGC
Organism: Acidimicrobiales bacterium; assembly: GCA_012730075.1. Classification (GTDB taxonomy): domain Bacteria; phylum Actinomycetota; class Acidimicrobiia; order Acidimicrobiales; family Iamiaceae; genus Iamia. The sequence goes on from JAAYBP010000337.1 coordinate 4,096, forward strand.
TGGGTGATGGAGGGCACCCACACCGGTGAGCTGCTCGGCATCGCCCCCACCGGAGCGCGGGTGCGGATCGAGGGCGCCACGTTCACGACGATCGACGAGGACGGCATGGTGATCGAGGACGTCCACCACGTCGACTACGCCACGCTGTTCCGCCAGCTCGGCGTCTGACCGCCGGACCTCCGCCCGACCGGCCGTTACGGGCGGCTCGCCGACGCCGGTTGCGAGACGGTGACCGGCGCCGCCTCCCGGATGGCGCTCAGCCGCCGGGCGCCCGCCGCGAAGCTCTCCTCGTCGAGGGGCGGCAGCGACAGGCCGGTGTAGAGGACGCGGCGGGGACGGTCGACCGGCGGCTGGGCCATGTGCATGGTGCACGACAGGTGCACGGTGAGGTCCCCGGTGCCGGTGGCGAGGTCGACGACCGGGAGATCGACGCCGGGCGGGACCTCGGGGGCGGGCCACATGAGCGCCCGGTGCGACCCGGCGACGACCCGGAGCTGACCGGACGTGGCGTCGGCGCCGGTGACCGACACGCCGACGGTCATGCCGCTGCACATGTAGCTGTGGCGGCCGAGCGAGCAGTCCTTGTGCCACGGCACGTCGGAGATGCCCTCGGCGACGCCGATCGGCTTGAACAGGCCCTCGGCCCCGGTGGGCGGCCGGTGTCCGTCGCCGGTGAGGCGGCCGAGCCGGACCAGTCGGTCGTCGGCGAGGAGGGCGGCGGTGGCGGGCGACTCGGCCTCGAAGCGCTGCATCCGCACCAGCACGTCGGTGCCGTCGTGGAGCCGGGCCCACCACGACCGGCCGTCGCCCTCGGCGTAGCGGGGAGCGGCGGCGTCCATGTCGGCCGAGACGGCGGCCATCTCGCCTTCGTCGAACACGCCGGCGAGGTGCAGGTAGCCGGCGGCGTGCAGGAACGCGCCCATCTCGTCGGGGTCGTCGTCGATCGAGAAGCGCCGGGTCAGGTCGAGCGGTGCGCCGTCGGGGTCGACGAGGGCAACGTCGCCAGGGCGGTACGGGGTCGTGCCGTCGAGTGCGGCCCGCAGCACCAGCCACCAGTCGAGGAGGTCGCCGAGCCGCCCGTGCTCCAGCTCGAGCGAACCGCTGGCGAACCACCCGATCGGGGTGACGTGGTCGGCCGCCAGGTCGTCGAGCTGGGCGCCGGTGAGCCTCAACACGGCGGCCCGGGCGTCCGCGCCCACCCCACCGTCGCCGTCGCGGACGACGACCCGGCCGCCCTCGACGGCGAGGGTGGCGACGACGTCGTCGACCACGAGGGTCAGGGGGCGCAGCGGGTGGTCCGCGAGCCACGGCCCGACCCGCTCGGCGCCCGCGGCGAGCGCGGCGGGCAGATCGCGGGCGAGGAATGCCGCCGGGTCGACGGCCTCGGTCGGCCCGTCACGACGGGTACGGACGTCGACGGTCACCGGAGGCAAGTAAGCAGTTGCCCATGGATCGGTCAAGGATCCGCCCACGATGATTCACCGCCACCTGCTGACCATCGACCTCGGCACCAGCGGTCCCAAGGTGGCGGTGGTCGCCGAGGACGGGCGCGTCGTCGGGTCGGCCCGGGGGTCGATCCGAACCACGCACGGTCCCGGGGGCGCGGCCGAGCAGGACGCCGAGGAGGTCTGGCGCGTCACCGTCGAGGCGGCGCGAGAGGCCCTGGCCGTGGCGGCTGCCGACGCGCCCCCGCGCTCGATCGTGGCGGTGGTCGGCTCCGCCCAATACTCGTCGATCGTGCCGGTCGCCGCCGACGGCACTCCGGTCGGTCCGATGGTGACCTGGATGGACCAGCGGGGCTCGCCGAAGCGGCTCCGGCGCCTCGACGGCTACCCGCGCTCGGCCGACCGCCCGGACGCGTTGCTGCGCTCGGTGCGGGTCCACGGCCTCGCCCCGATCGAGTCGGGCATGAGCCTGAACCACATGCGGTGGATCCGCTTCGGGGCGCCCGCCATGTACGAACGGGCGGCGTCGCTGCTCGAACCGGTCGACTACCTGACCGCCCGCCTCACCGGCCGGTGCACCGCCAACCCGTGCTCGTCGCTGATGCAGATGCTCGCCGACAACCGCGACCCGTCCGATCACTCGTCGGCCACGGAGTGGCATCCCGACCTGGTCGCCGCCTCGCAGATCGACCCGGCGAAGCTCCCGGAGGCGGTTCCGGTCGGGAGCGTCGTCGGCCCCCTGCGGCCCGAGGTGGCCGACGCGCTCGGCCTGCCCGCGGCGACCTCGGTGCTTTCGGGCATCAACGACACCCAGGCCGGGGCGGTGGCGGCGGGCGCCTGGCGGGGCGACCACGCCGGGCTGGCGATCGGGACGACCGCGGTGATCGTGACCCACGTCGACCGCAAGAAGATCAACCCGTTGCGGACGCTGTTCACCATGCCGAGCCCGATCGGCGACACGCACCTGGTCGCGGCCGAGAACGGGGTGGCCGGGGCCGCGGTCGACCACTTCCTCGACCGGCTCGTGTACGCCGACGACGCGTTCGGCGGGCCCGGGTCGGCCGACGGGCGCTACCGGGCCTTCGACGAGGCGATCGACGCCGCCCCGCCGGGCGCGGGCGGCGTGCTGTTCCTGCCGTGGCTCGCGGGATCCCTCGCCCCGAAGGCCGACGGCCGGATGCGCGGCGGCTTCATCGGGATCGGCCTGGAGACGACTCGCCACGACCTGGCCCGGGCGGTCGCCGAGGGCGTGGCCCTGAACCTGCGCCGCCTCCAGGGTCCGGTCGAGACGTTCGTCGGGCGCACGATAAGCCGCTACTCGTTCTACGGCGGCGGCTCGGGGTCGCGGGCCTGGGCCCGGGTGCTGGCCGACGTGCTCGACCGTCCGGTCCGGCGCGTCGCCGACGGTGGGTTCGCCAACTCCCTCGGCACCGCCATGTTCGGGTTCGACCGGTTGGGCATCGTCGCCGCCGCGGACCTCGCCGACCGCCTCCCGATCGCGGACGTGGCCGAGCCACGGCCCTCCGAGCGGGCCCGCTACGACGAGCTCGCCGGCGCGTTCGACGACGCCTTCCGCCGGACCCGCCCCCTGATGCACCGCCTCCGTCGCCGCTGAGACGACACCCGGAACCCGGTACCGGGTGTCGTCTCAGCAGTCGAGATCGAAGGAGACCACCACCGAATCGCCCGACCCCGGCTCGGTCAGGGTGATGTCGTCACCCGAGACCACGCCGTCGGCCACCTCGATCGTGCCCTCGTCGAGACTGGCGGCGAATCCGACCGAGTCGCCGAGCTCGCCGACGTCGAGGGTGATGTCGTCGCCGTGGAAGGTGCTGTCGGCGTCGAACCGGGTGAAGTCGAGGGCCACGCGGACGCCGTCGGCGTTCGTCCCGCTGACCTGGGCGGTCGCGAGGATCTGCCCTCCGCCACCGGCGCTGTCCTGAGGTTCGAGGTAGCAGAGGGGTGAGCCGACGTCGATCGCCTCGCCGTCGACGGTCAGCGACGCGCCACCGCCACCGCCACCCACGGTCCCGCCCCCACCGTCGCCTCCGTCGCCTGCGTCCTCGGCGGGCACTCCTGCGGCGTCCGCACCCGAACCGCCGTCGTCACCGCCGCACCCGACGACGAACCCCGACCACAGGAGAGCGGTCGCGACCAGGACCAGCCGACCGGCACCACGTACGTCTCGCATCGGACCTGCTCCTTGACCGGGCTGCGTGAACCACCTGCCGACGATCGTCCTCCCGCGGTCCCGCGGCCGCAAGCGCTTCGCCTACTCAACGCACCGGGACCGATTGCTCTGCGCGGCGCACGACCACCGGCGCCCGGCTGAGTAGCCCTCCCGATCGGTTGAGTACCACGCGGTCGTGGGCCCGGCCGTAGCGTCGCCGACGGATCAGCGGAGCCGAGCCCGGGGCGCCCGACCGCGCACCGGGAGGCGGCTCCCCGTCCGTACCGCGACCCCGAAGGGGAACCCCGATGACCCGGCCCCGGCCCCTCACCGCCCTCGTCCTCGCTGGCGCGCTCCTCGCCGCCGCCTGCGGTGGCTCCTCCGACGACGACCGGTCCGACGCGACCGGCGACACCGCCGGTCCCACGCCCGCCGCACCGGACGACTCCACCCCGGCGGACCCCGAAGGGACCGACGACGACCCGGCCGGCACCGGGACCGACTACCCGACCATCCGGTACGCCGCCCACGGACCCAGCGCCCCCAACACGCTCGGCCCGTCGTGTGCCACCGGCATCGAGGCGACGAGCCTCGACCCCGTCCGCGTGACCGCACCGGCGGACTGGATCCCGACGGGCTCCTCGGGCGGTACCGGACCGAGCGAGGCGTACTTCGACGCCGGCGGAGCCCGCATCGAGGTCGCGGTCGCGGCCGACTCTGACGATCTGCAGGTACTCGACGACCTCGTGCTCGGAGCCGAGTCCGGCGAGTTCGACCTGGCCGGTACGAGCCTGGCCCTGGTCGAGGCATCGCTCGGCGACGCCACCGGGTACGCGATGTCCGAGGTCGAGTACGTGAGCTCTCTGCCGGGACCGATCGGTGGTTCCCTCGAGCTGATGGTCGCCGTCGTCTCGACCGAGCCCGACCGGCCGACTCTCGACGAGGCGGTGGAGGTGTTGTCGACCGTGCGCGTCGAGCGGTGCGCGGCGATCCAGCGGGCGATCATCCGCGGCTCAGGCGGCGGGGTGCTCGTCGTGCCCGAGATCGTCGACGACCCGCTCGGCAAGGAGCACCCGGGCGGCGAACAGCCTGCCTACCACCCGATCGACGCGCTCGCGAGCCTCACCCCCGAACAACTGGCGTACCTCCTGCCGCTCCCGGAGCCGGGCGACCGGTGTGCCGCCGAGTCCCTCCAGACGGCCCTACCGCCGGAGCTTCCGATCGCCCAGAGCGCGTTCGCCCCGGTGCAGGGTCGACAGCAGGACGCTCTGGCGGCCCTCGCCGAGGGATGCTGATGCGGCGGTGGGCGTCGGCGACCGTGGCGGTGGCCCTCCTCCTCGTCACCGCGTGCGGTGGGGGCGACGGAGGGGCCATGCCGCCGGGTTGCGACGACGACCCGCCGCTGTTCGCGATGGCCCAGGGGGCACCCGACTGCGAACCGCCGCCCGACCCGGAGCCGCCCCCACCCGAGTGCGAGGGCTGCGCATCGGTGTGGGGCGACCCGCACCTCATCACCTTCGACCAGGCGCACTACGCGCTGCAGGCCGTCGGCGAGTTGACCGCCGTACTCGTCGACGACCTCGAGATCCAGGTGCGGTTCGCCCCGTGGCGCGATAGCCGCACCGTGTCGCTGCTGACCGGCGTCGCCGCGCGGCTGGGCGACGGCACCTTCATGGTCGCCCGCGACGACTCCGCCCAGGGCTGGTCGGCCCGCGTCGACGGAGAGCCGGTCGATCCCGGTGCGGACGCGGTGCCGGTCGGTTCGGGCGCGGTCCGGCTGGACCCGGACGGAACGGTGATCGTCGCCTGGCCCGACGGCACGACGGCGTGGATCCAGGCGGGCCGCGAGGCGCTGACGCTCGACGTCTCGCTCGGCGACGACCTCGACTCGGACTCGACGGGGGTGTTCGGCGACGCCGACGGCGACCGTGACGACGTGTACGTGACGCGCGACGGGCGCGACCTGGGCACCGGTCCCTCCCACGAGGAGGTCTACGACGACTTCGCCGAGAGCTGGCGGGTGACCGACGAGACCTCGCTGTTCTGGTACGCGGACGGCACGTCGACCGAGACGTTCACCGACCGGACGTTCCCCGATCGCCCACTGACGCTCGACGACCTCGACCCGGCCGACCGGGCCGCGGCCGAGGAGATCTGCCGCGCGGCGGGGGTGACCGACCCCGACATCCTCGCGGCCTGCATCCTCGACGTGGCGACCACCGGCGACCCGTCGTTCGCCGAGCAGGCGGCGAAGGTCCAGGGGCTCCAGGGCCTCGACCCCGACGACCCCGACGACCCCGACGACCCCGACGACCCGACGAGTCCGGACGGCGGCTGGGCGACCTTCCTCGACGATGCGATGTCGGGCTCCGGACCGCTGGTGTCCGACGGCGAGATCGTCCTCGTCCACGGGCCGCGCGTCGACGACGGCGAGGGCTACACCCTCGTCGCCCTCGACGCCGCGACCGGGGACCGCCTCTGGCGCCTCGACGGCATCGTCCCGGGCTGCTCGGCCACCTTCCTCACCGACGGGCGGATCGCCGTCGTCGCGGCCGGCGACGGTGAGCTGTCGGGACCCGACGGCGAGCCGACGGTGGTCGTCGTCGACCGCGACGGCGGCGACGTCTCGTCGTCGACCCCGGGAGACCGGCTGCCCACCACCTACTGCGCGCCGCTCGTCGCGATCGACGACGTGCTCGTCGTGCCCGACGGCCTCGGCCGCCTGCTGGCCTACGACGTCTCCGGCGCGCCGACGCTGCGATGGGAGAACGACCAGATCGAGCGTCCTCAGTCGATCGTCGGCATCGTCGACGGTCGACTCGTCCTCGTCTCCCTCGGGACACCGGCCGAGGCGCTGCTCATCGACGCGGCCGACGGTCGGCTGCTCGACCGGGCCTCGTTGCGCGGGAGGACCGTCGACTCGCTGCACCTCGTCACGTGGGAGGACCGCGTCGCGGTGACCCTCCAGGGGGATGAGGAGGGAGGCGGGCGCGACGGCACCGTCACCGGCCTCGTCGTGTCCGGCGACCGGATCGACGTCGAGTGGGAGCTGGTCTCGGCGGGGGACGACAGTGGCATCGACGCCGACCTGGACAGCCCGGTGACCGAGTTGTCGAACGAGGGCCCGCTGGTCGTCGGCCACATCAACGCCGGCGACGACGACCTGATCGCCTTCGACCTCCGCACCGGCGACGTCCGGTGGTCGTTCGAGACCCCGGGCTGGCGGAACACCGACTCCGCCGCTCCGATCCGGGACGGCCTCGTCTACGACACCATCTTCGGCGGTGCCTGGCTGTTCGAGGCCGACGGTGACCAGGAGGCGGTCCGGGAGTGGAGCGCCGAGGATCTGATCGGCGTGCGCGGCGGGGCCCAGTACGTCGGCCCGGTCGTCGACGACCTGGTGCTGACCGTCGGCGCCACCGACATCGGGGTCGTGGTCGTCGCCGTACCCGTCGGCCCCTGAGGCCCCCGGGCCCCCGGGCCCCGGGCCTCCGGCTGCCGGCTCCCGTCCCCACCCCGGGC
>JAAYBP010000338.1 GCA_012730075.1 Acidimicrobiales bacterium
CGCGTCGGAGCCCCCGCTCCCGACGCGACGGGGGGCCGTCGCCGCCTCGGGCGCCTCCCGCCCCGAGGGTCCGCGGCGGCGGACGGGCCGACCGTCGCGCCGGTGGGGGGCGGACGCAACGGTTCGGGCCGTAGCTGCGTGCCAACTGCCGGTGAGTCGTGGGTACCATCTGCGGACCCTGGTGCGGTCACGGGGATGGGAGGTGGATCGGAGCGATGGCGCTGGCTTCCGATTCCGACGCGCCCCTCGATCGGGGCGCCCTCGCCCGGCTGCTGCGGACCCACCGGCACCGGCTGGTGCTGACCCAGGAGGAGCTGGCCCGGCAGGCCGGCGTGGGCGTCAGGACGATCAGCGACCTCGAGCGCGGGGCCAACCACTCGGCGCGGCTGTCGACCGTGCGGAAGCTGGCCGCCGCGCTGCGCCTGAGCGAGGTCGAGACCCAGCAGATGCTGCGGGTGGCCCGGCCCGGTCCGGCCCCGACGGCGCCGGTCGATGCGGAACCGACCGGTCGGTTCCTGGACGCCGCCGCGGCCGACGCGGCGGGGTCGTGGGAGCGGTCGGTGTCCTTCTACGAGGCGGCGATGGCGGAGGTGACCGCCGACCCCGATCCCGACCTGCGTGACCTGGCGGACGCCCTGCTCGGCTTCGGGCGGGCGGCCACGATGGGGCTGCGCCGCCACGACGCCCGTCCCGCGCTGGTGCGGGCCGCCCGCGTCGCCCTACGCCTGCGCGACCGCGACCGGCTGGTCGAGGCGGCGGCCTGGTACTCGTTCATGACCAAGGCGGGCGAGTCGGGCCACGAGGCGGGGGACCTCTGGCAGCACGCGCTGCTGCTGATCGACGACGACGACCTGGCCGGCCGGTCGATCCTGGTCGCGGCGCGGGCGACCGTCGCCGTGCTCGACCTGCTGCCGGAATCCGCCCCTGCCCTGGCGGCGCGGTCGCTCGACCTCGCCCGGCGCAGCGGCGACAGCGACGCGCTGGCCGTCGCCCTGTCCGCGTACGTGCTCGCGACGTGGGGTCACCCGAACCCCGGCGAGCGGCGGGCGCTGGGCGAGGAGCTGGAGGACGTCGAGTCGCCGTGGTTCCCGCACGCCGCGCTGGCGGGGGTCGAGGTGCAGGCGGTGCCGGCCCTCCAACTCGGCGACCGCGCCGCCTTCGAGCGGTGCGCGTCGACGCTGGCGGCGACGGCGACCGCGGCGCACCACCCGTACGCGGCCGCCCAGGCCGAGCTGTGGTGCGGGGCGTCGTGCCTGCTGCGCGGCGACCTCGCCGCCGCCGAGGCGGCTTCCCACGCCGCGGTGGCCTCCGCCGGCCGGGCCCCGAACTTCACGGCCGCGCACGTGGCGCAGATCTTCGCGATCCGTCGGGCCGAGGGTCGGGAGGGCGAGCTGGTCGACGTGGTCGCCGCCGGCCTGGCCGCCCAGCCGATGGAGCTGGCGTGGCGGGCGGGCCTGGCGCTGGCGGCCCTGGCGGCGGGCGACGTCGCCCGCGCCGCCGAGGTCGTCGACCGGGTGACCGGCGAGCTGTGGCCCCCGGCGACGACGTGGACCCTCCCGCTCACGCTCGCCTACCTCGCCGAGGCGGCGTGGCGGCTCGGCGACGCCGGGCTCGGCGGCCGCGTCGCCGAGGCGCTGGTGCCCTACTCCGACGAGCTGGTGGTGATGGGCACCGGCTCGGCGTGCGAGGGCGCGGTATCGCACCACCTGGGCCTGGCGGCGCTCGCCCGGGGCGAGCGCGACGAGGCGCGCCGCCACCTCGACCGGGCGCTCGCCGTGCACTCCGCCCTCGACGCGCCGGTGCTCGTCGCCCGGACCGAGGCCGCCCTCGCCGCGACCTGAAGCCGCGAAACCCCGAGGACCCCCGCGAACCCCCTTGCAGCGCGAGTGAACATGTGTTCGGATGGGCGGTGGACGTGAGCAGGTGGCCGGGAGGGTCGGAGAGATGGGTCAGGCGGTGCGCGACGCGCTGGCGATCGCGGTGCAGATCGGGCAGCCGGTGCTGCTGTGGGGAGGGCCGGGAGAGGGCAAGTCGAGGCTGATCGCCCAGGTCGCCGAACAGCTCGGCCGGCCGTGCGAGGTCGTGGTCGGCAGCGTGCGCGAGGCGTCGGACTTCGTCGGCCTCCCGGTGCGCGACCCGGGCGGGTCGGTCACCTTCGCCCCGCCCCGGTGGGCCACCCGCTGCCTCGACGAGCCGACCACGGTCGTGTTCCTCGACGAGCTGACCACCGCCCCGCCGTCGGTCCAGGCCGCCATGCTGCGGGTCGTCCTCGAGCGCGAGGTCGGCGACCTGCGGCTGCCCGACTCGGTCTCGTTCGTCGCCGCGGCCAACCCGCCCGACGTGTCCGCCGGCGGCGACGACCTCGCCCCGCCGCTCGCCAACCGGTTCTGCCACCTCGACTGGGAGGCCGAGCCCGCCCGCTGGGTGGCCGGGCTGCTCCACGGCTGGGAGCCGCCGCCGATCCCGATCGTCCCGGCCGAGCGGGGGGCGATCGAGACCATCTGGCGGGCGACGCTCGCCGGGTTCATCGGCGCCCGGCCGTCGATCCTGCGGCGCGTGCCCGAGGACATCGTCGCCCAGGGCCGGGCGTGGCCGTCGCCGCGCACGTGGGACCAGGCGCACCGGGCGGCCGCGGCGGCCGACGCGGCGGGCGCGGACCGGAAGGTGCGCCAGGCGCTGGTCGCCGGGCTGGTCGGCGCCGGTGCGGCGCTGGAGCTGCTGCGCTTCGCCGACGCCATGGACCTCCCCGACCCCGAGGAGCTGCTCGCCGATCCGTCGTCGCTCGATCCGTCCTCGCGCATCGACCTGCTGCTCGCGTCGCTCGCCGGGGTCACCGCCGCGGTCGCCGGCCGGCCGACCCTCGACCGCTGGCACGCCGCCTGGGCGGTGCTCGGCGTGGCGTGCGACGCCGGCCGGGCCGACGTGGCCGCCCTGTCGGCGGTCGGGCTGATCGACCTGCGCGAGGACGGCTGGCCCGCTCCGCCCGAGGCCGTCGCCTTCGCCCCGACGCTGCGCGCCGCCGAGCTGATCTGAGGGCCGATGGCCGCCGTCGCCACCGGGGTGCCGCCGTTGGGGCCGGCCGACGCCGAGCTGTTCGCCGCGGCCCG
>JAAYBP010000339.1 GCA_012730075.1 Acidimicrobiales bacterium
GACGCCGCGGGCGAGGTACTCCTCGCGCACCTGGGTCCCGGAGATGCTGGCGGTGGGGGCGCCGGGCGCGACCTTGGAGGCCTCCTCGTAGCGGTCCTCTTCGGTGAGGTAGACGAGTTCCTGGAAGGGGACGGCCTGGACTCCGATCTCGTCGCTGTACTGGGTGAGCATTTCCTGGGCCTCGTAGGGGCCGTAGAAGGGCCGGCCGTGGCTATCGACGCCGGGGCCGGCGTGGTCACGCCCGATGATGAAATGGGTGGCGCCGTAGTTGCGGCGCACGATGGCGTGCCAGAGGGCCTCGCGGGGGCCGGCCATGCGCATGGCGAGCGGGAGGAGGCTCAGGATGGCGCGGTCGCGGTCGTAGTAGCGCTCGACGAGGGCGCGGTAGACGCGGACGCGGGTGTAGTGGTCGACGTCGCCGGGGCGGGTGAGGCCGACGACGGGATGGATGAGGAGGCTGCCGTCGATCTGGGCGGCGGCGCGTTTGGTGAGCTCCTCGTGAATGCGGTGCATGGGATTGCGGGTCTGGAAGGCGACGACGTGCGGGCGGCCGAGGCGGGCGAGCTGTTCGCGGACCTGGGCGGGCGAGCGCCGGAGCTCGACGAAGTCGTAATGGTTGGGCAACTGGGCGACGCGGAGTTCGCCCGAGATGCAGAGGTCGCCCCAGTGCTCCATTTCGGAGACGAGGGGGTGACGGGAATCGGTGGCGCCGAGGACGAGGCGGGCCTCGCGCAGGGGGTCCCAGCGGAAGACCTCCTCGATGCGCATGACGGCGAGGACGTAGTTCTGGGCGTCGCGGAGGGTGAGCCATTCCTCGCGGGTGGGCAGGTCCTCTTTGGCGATGGCGAGGGTGATGGGGATGGGGAAGAGGGTCCCATCGCTAAGGCGCATTTCGGTGAGGACGCGCTGGTAGTCGGCCTTGCCCATGAAGCGGTCGAGGGGCGAGAAGCCGCCGACGGCCAGGAGTTCGAGGTCGTTAAGGGCCCGGTCGGTGAGTTGGATGGACGGGAAGCGCCCGGCCTCGGCGAGGAGGGCTTCGCGTTCTTCGGCGCCGACGAGGAGGTCGACAAGGCGACCGCCGTAGGGAGTGATGAGTTGGGTTGTGTGTGTCATGTCTATATCGCTTGGGTCTCCTGAACGCGCCCGGGCACCCGGTCTATTTTAACACAAAGACGTGAAGACGCCGGGATTTCTAAGGATTTTTAAGATATCTACGACTGCGATACACCGGGCGATGCGGGTCATGCGTTCTCCAGGACCTGGGCCTCGATCCAGGGGTAGGTGCGGGCGACGCCTTCCTGGAGGAAGACGCGGGCGCGCCAGCCGAGGGATTCGATGCGGGCGTTGCTGAAGTTGCGCGATTGGACGCCGACGGGGCCATCGATGTGGCGGATGTGGATGGTCTTGCCGGCGACGTGGGCGACGGTGCGGGCGAGTTCGTCGACGGTGACGTACTGGGGACAGCCGATGTTGACGGCGCCCTCCAGGTCGGAGTGCATGAGGCGGTAGACGCCGTCGACGAGGTCGTCGACGTAGGTGTAGGAGCGGACGGCGGACCCGTCGCCCCAGACCTCGATCTCGCCGCCGTCGGGGGCCTCGGCGACTTTGCGGCAGAGGGCGGCGGGCGCTTTTTCGCGGCCACCGCGCCAGGTCCCCTCGGGGCCGTAGCAGTTCTGGAAGCGGGCGATGCGGACGACGAGGGGGAAATGGCGGGCGTAGGCCTGGGCCATGCGCTCGGCGTAGAGCTTCTCCCAGCCGTACTCGTTGTCGGGGTTGGCGGGGATGGCCTGGGCCTCGGTCATTTCGGGCTCGCCGGGCTGCATGTCGCGGTAGACGCAGACGCTGGAGCTGAAGAAGTAGCGCGGGACGCCGAGGCGGGCGGCGGCGTCGGTGAGGTGGATGTTGATGAGCGCGCTGTTGTGCATGATCTCGCACTCGGCGGTGTGGATGAAGCCCATGCCGCCCATGTCGGCGGCGAGCTGGTAGACCTCGTCGAAGGCGGCGCCGCGGGGCAGGCTGAGGGCGCGCCAGCAGTTGTGGGCCTCGCGCAGGTCGAGGAGGAGGAATTCGTCGGCCTGGGTGGGCGCGAACTCGTGTTCTTTGATATCGACGCCGCGGACCCAGTACCCCTCGCGCTTGAGGCGCTTGACCAGGTGGCCGCCAATGAAGCCGCCGGCGCCGCAGACTACCGCTCGTTTCA
>JAAYBP010000340.1 GCA_012730075.1 Acidimicrobiales bacterium
CACGCCCTCGACGAGCGGTTCGCCGGCGCGGATGCGGGCGAGGGCGTTGCGCTGGAGCTCCTGCTTGACCGGCACCGAGCGCCAACCCGACGCCCGGAGCTGACCGATGGTCGCGGGACGGTTCGACATGGCCCCCAACCTACGGTCGGCGCGGCGTCCCCGCGCTCGTCGCCCCCAACCGTGAGCGGAACCAGGACACCGGCGTCCTCGTTCCGCTCACGGTTGCGGGCGGACGGTCGGGCGGAGGCTGCGGGCCGGGGTGGCGCGGGGCTCCGGTAGCGTCACGGGCCCTATGGACCTGTCGGGACGGTGGCACGCGCTCGTCGCCGACGAGGCGATCCGGCGCACCTGGCTCGACGACGGCGACCCCGACGACGGTTGGGAGGCGATCGACGTGCCGGGCCACTGGCGGTCGGTCCCCGCGTTCGCCGACACCGACGGCCCGCTGCTGCACCGCACCCGCTTCGAGCACTCCGCCCCCGCGGGCGGCGACCGGGCCTGGCTCGTCCTCGACGGCTGCTTCTACCAGGCCGACGTGTGGCTCGACGGCGCCTACGTGGGCGACACCGAGGGCTACTTCTTCCCCCACGCCTTCGAGGTCACCGACGCCCTGACCGCTCGGAGCGACCACGTGCTGGGGGTCGAGCTGGCGTGCTCCCGCCCCGGCGACCCCGACGCCCAGCGCAACCTCACGGGATCGTTCCAGCACGGCGACTGGCTCGACCCGGCGTGGAACCCGGGCGGGATCTGGCGGCCGGTGCGGATCGAGCGGAGCGGGCCGGTTCGGATCCTCCACCTGCGCGTGCTGTGCACCGAGGCGACCGAGGAGCGGGCGACGGTCACCGTGCGGGCGGTGCTCGACGCGGCGGACGCGGGTCCGGTGCGCGTGCGGACGACCGTCGCCGGGGTCGACCACGAGGAGGTCCACACCGTCGCCGCCGGCGAGAACCAGATCGGGTGGAGCGTCGCCGTCGCCGACCCGGTGCGCTGGTGGCCGCACGCGCTCGGCGACCAGCCGCTCCACGACGTGACGGTCGAGGTCCACGTCCCGGTCGGTCGACCCGACGGCGGAGGAGGCGTGGATTCCGAGACCGGGGCTTCCGGCGCGGGCGCGTCCGACGCACCGGGGGCCGCCGACGCTCCCGAGGTCGACGAGACCGGCGACGAGGGGCTGGGCCCGACGATCCTCAGCGACCGGCGCGAGCGGCGGATCGGCCTCCGTCAGGTGGCGATGCGCGACTGGGTGCTGTCGGTGAACGGCGAGCGCCTCTTCCTCAAGGGGTCGAACGTCGGCCCGGCCCGGCCCGACCTCGGTACCACCGATCCCCAGCTCCTCCGCGACGACGTCGACCGGGCGGTCGACCTCGGCCTCGACCTGCTGCGGGTCCACTCCCACGTCTCCCGCCCCGAGCTGTACGACGCGGCCGACGAGGCGGGCCTCCTCCTGTGGCAGGACCTCCCCCTGCACGGCGGCTTCGCCCGGACGCTGCGCAAGCAGGCGGTCCGCCAGGCGCGCGAGGCGGTCGACCTGCTCGGCCACCACCCGTCGGTCGCGATCTGGTGCGGTCACGACGCGCCCGACGGCGCCGACGAACCGACCGCGGTCGACGGCGGGGGGTCGCGGCCTCGCTCGCTGCTGCGCGCCGTCGCCGGGCGGCAGCTCCCGAGCTGGAACCGCACGATCCTCGACCGCTCGATCAAGCGGGCCCTGGCGCGCCAGGACGGCACCCGTCCCGTCGTCGCGCATTCGGGCGTGGCGCCCCACCCGCCCGACCTCGACGGCACCGACAGCCACCTCTACTTCGGGTGGCGGCACGGCGACGAGCGCCAGCTCCCCGGCTTCGCCCGGGCGTGGCCGCGGATGGTGCGGTTCGTGTCCGAGCTCGGACCCCAGTCGGTCCCGCCGAACGACGACTTCGTCGAGCCCGGCGCGTGGCCCGGCCTCGACTGGGAGCGCCTCGCCGCCCGCCACGGCATGCAGCGGGCCGCGTTCGACGACCACGTGCCGCCCGGGCGCCACGCCGACTACGAGACGTGGCGGCGGGCGACCCAGGACTACCAGGCGTCGGTGGTGCGGCGGCAGGTCGAGGAGCTGCGCCGCCTCAAGTACCGGCCGACCGGCGGCGTCGCGCAGTTCGGGTTCGCCGACGCCCATCCACGGATCTCCGGCTCGCTCCTCGACCACGAGCGCGAGCCCAAGCCGGCGTGGGAGGCGATGCGCGCCGCGTGCCGCCCGGTGATCGTCGTCGCCGACCGACTGCCCCCCGCCGCCGCCCCCGGCGACGCGTTGGCCCTCGACGTGCACGTCGTGAACGACCGCCGCGAGCCGCTGGCCCGGGCGACGGTCACGGTCACCGCCGAGTGGATGGGCGGCGGCCACACGTGGCGCTTCCACGGCGACGTCGACGCCGACTCCTGCGCCCGGGTCGGAACGGTGCAGTTCGTGGTGCCCGACGCGATCGGCCCGCTCGCCCTGCACCTCGCCCTCGTCGGCCGCGACGGCGAGCCGATCGCCGACAACGTCGACCGCAGCACGGTCCTCCACCCCTGAGCCCCGGCCCGGCCCCGTTCCGTGAGCGGAACGAGGACGCCGGCGTCCTGCTTCCGCTCACGGTTTCGGATCGGGGTACGGTTCGCCCGCCATGGCGAACAGGGGACGAGGGCCGGGACTCCACCCGGCCGTGCAGCACGCGCTGGTCGACCGGCGGGCGGTGCTGCGGGCGATGGGCTGGGGCGCGGCCGGGCTGGCCGCCACCGCGATCGTCGGCTGCGGCGGCGACGACGACGGCGCGGGCCGAGGCGACGGCGGACGGGGAGGTTCGACGACGTCGACGACTCCCGGACCGGCGGCCGGCATCGCCGACTACGACCCCGACGTGCCGTACTGGGAGCAGGGCGGGTTCGCCCCGGTCGCCGAGGAGGTCACGCTCACCGACCTGGAGGTCACCGGCGCGATCCCGTCCGCGCTGTCGGGGCTGTACGTCCGCAACGGTTCGAACCCGGCGTCGGGCACGTCGGTGCACTGGTTCATGGGCGACGGGATGGTGCACGGGCTGCGCATCGAGGGCGGCCGGGCCCAGTGGTACCGCAACCGCTACGTCCGCACGACCCTCTACGAGAACGGCTGGTCGTTCGCCGAGGGCGGAATCCCCGGCGGCGGCATCACCCAGAGCAACGTGTCGGTCATCCACCACGCGGGGCGGCTGCTGACCCTCGGCGAGGTCGGCCTGCCGTTCGAGCTGGAGCCCGCCGAGCTGGGCACCGTCGGCGCCTACGACTTCGGCGGCCGGCTGACCACCTGGATGACCGCCCACCCGAAGATCGACCCGGCGACGGGATCGATGCACTTCTTCGGCTACGGGTTCGCCGACCCGCTGCTGACCTACCACGTCGCCGACGCCGCCGGCCGGCTCGTGCACAGCACGCCGATCGACCTGCCGGTCGCGACGATGATCCACGACTTCGCCATCACCGACCGCGACGTCGTGTTCTGGGTCGGGCCGGTGCTCTTCGGCGTCGAGGGATCGGTCCCGGGGTTCCCCTACGGCTGGGCGCCCGACGACGGACCGACCCAGGTCGGGGTGATGCCGCTCGGCGGCGACGGCTCCACGATCCGGTGGCATCAACTGGAGCCGAGCTTCGTGTTCCACGGCACCAACGCCCACCGCGACGGCGACGACGTGGTGGCCCGCGTCAACGTGCTCGACTCCGCGTTCGGACCCGACGGCGACCTGCCGGCGTCGCGGCTGACCGAGTGGCGGATCGGCACCGCGGGCGCGTCGCTGACCTTCGCCGCCGAGCAGCTCAACGACGTCGACATGGACCTGCCGGCGATCGACCGCCGCTACACGGGCCGGGCCGAGCGCCACGCCTGGTACGTGACGACCGACGAGGACGGCCCGTGGGGCTTCGAGTTCGCCGGGATCCTCCACCGCGATGCGTCGACCGGCGCCGAGCAGCGCTGGGAGCCGGGCCCGCTCGAGCGGGCGGGCGAGGTGTCCTTCGTCGCCGAGGGCGACGGCGAGGGCGAGGGCTGGCTGCTCACCTACGTCTACGACCGCACCACCGACACCTCGAACCTGGCGATCTTCGACGCGGGCGACGTCGCCGCCGGCCCGGTCGCCCGGATCCACCTCCCCGTCCGGGTGCCGTACGGCTTCCACGGCGTCTGGGTCCCCGACGCCTGACCCGCAACGTGTCAGCCGGGTGCGGTCGCGCCGATCGGCTCGGAGCGGGTCCACACCATCATGCGGCCCGTGTCGGCGGGGGCCGGGCCCTCGCCCTCGTCGATGCGGTCGAGCACGAAGCCGAGCCGTCGGGGCACGGCCGCGCTGCGCTCGTTGGCGGCGTCGCAGCGGATGTCGACGCGGGGCACGCCGTCGAGCGCGAGGGCCAGGTCGGTCAGGTGGGCGACGATGCGGCTCATCAGGCCCCGCCCCTCGGCCTCCCGTGCCAGCCAGTACCCGATCTCGACGCTGCCGTCGCCGGTGCGGTCGTGGAGGCCGACGCCGCCCAGCACCGCTCCGTCGGGCGAGAAGATCCCGTAGACGATCTCGCTGCCCTCGGCCGCCCGCCGGCTCGTCTCGTCGACGAACGTGGCCAG